>NZ_JBALMU010000161.1:0-238 GCF_036962285.1 Bacillus sp. JJ634 | reverse complement strand
TCAAAATGGAAAATTAAATGAAGCTACGGAGTTAATTATTCATCCTTATTTCGAATTAACAGTACGTTCTCAATTTGGACGCAGAAAGGGCTTGACAGGAAAACAATTAGTAAAAGGAATTGAGGGAGAAGAGGCTATTGCGACGATTTCTTCAGTGTGGTCGTTTCAAGATGGGGCCTGGAAACTCATCAAAGCAAATGTTAAACCGTTAAAGAAAATAAAGAATCGATAAAAACTC
>NZ_JBALMU010000160.1:0-7802 GCF_036962285.1 Bacillus sp. JJ634 | reverse complement strand
TGAAGTTATCGCTCCCTTTTCCCACTGTTCACACCGTACGTGAAACTTTCGAATCATACGGCGTTCCAACTAATCCAATTTATTCTTTCTATGTATTAAGCAGACGAGTGCTGTTTTTCCAAGTTTATATTATTTCATTTAGACATTTTAATCGTAACTTATTTACTTTTTCTTTCTGATTACTGGTAAGCTTTAAAGATTGTAAAAGAGTTTCTATTTTACCTTTATCTTTTAGATGAATTAATTGATGAATTGCTTTATGAACAATTATCAAATTTGAATAACTGTCATCTTTCGAAAGATAATAAGGATTTACGTGATGACAATGCCATTCATGTATCCCTAACTCTTCTCCTAATATGGCACATTTACCATACTGGGCAATAAATTTACTGATTCGATTGTCGTTATATTCAATGGATCTGTTTAAAATATAGTTTCTCATGATGTAAGAAAGTGTATTTTTATCAATAGCCTTTAGACTATTATGAATTTTTGCTCTACCTTCGGCAGTAAAGTTACATATTACTTGGGAGAAACCAAGTGTCTTTTTCCACCGTTGTGCGTGGATAGGGACAAAAACCACTTTTTGAATCTTATACATTTTAGCCTTATAACCCTTGTACCTTTTCTGTAAGGTTTTTGTCATCTCCTGGAAACTTGCCTCGGTTCTAATATTCTTTAGTTGATTATATAACGTCTTGCGGAGATGTAAGTTTAACTCATTTAAATTAATTGTAATTTGAGTCGCGACGGAGTAATAGTTTTGAATTCCCATTACAACAGTATTGAAATTCCATACAGTCTGAATGCAAGGCTTTTTCTTAACTACTTTTATAGCTTCCTTAATCTTTTGAAAGGCGTTTTCTTTAGCCTTTTTCGACATATCAGACCTTGCTACGTAATCAAATCTTGTTTTTCCTTTCCTTACTGCTTTTATTGAAAAACCAAGAAACTCGGAAGAGTTTTTCTTCAGGTTAATAACTTTCGACTTTTCCTCACTTGTTTCCAAATGAAGTCTTTTTCTCAAGAAGTCTTTCAATGCATAGTTCATTTTTATTGCGTGTGACCTTGTTCGGCACATTACCTTAATATCGTCCGCATAACGGACGATAAAGCACTCTTTCAAGGTTGTTTTCTTTAAATGCTGATACTTACTACCATCCGTGGAATAAGTATATTTGCTTTCAAACGTTTCCCATTGGTCACTAATCCACCAATCCAATTCATTCAATACAATGTTGGATAATAAAGGTGACAGAATACCTCCTTGCGGAGTTCCTTTTGTTGGAATACCTTCTCCCTCAATCTCTGCTTTTAATAGCCTAGATATACATAGAGAGAAGTGATTTATCCCTTATACCTAGTGACCACATTTGTTTTAAAAGCTTACTATGATTCACATTATCAAAGAAACCTTTAATATCTACATCGACACAATGGTGGAGTCCACTTTGATTAATAAGAAATTCAAGCCTTGCTTTGGCGTGATGAGTGCTGCGGTTTGGTCTAAATCCGTAGCTATGTTTATGGAACTTAGCTTCACAAATTGGCTCTAAGATTTGTAAAATACACTGTTGAAAGATTCTATCCCATATTGTCGGAATCCCTAAAGGTCTAGTTTTTCCTTTTCCTTTTGGAATGAAAACTCGCCTTACTGTTTCCGGTTCATACCATTTAAACATGGCTTGAACCTTTGCTATTACACCTTCAACTGCTAAATGCTGAATATCTTTAATTGTTAACTTATCAGTTCCCCCAGTTTTACTACCTGTGTTTCTTTTAATATTTCGGTAGGCAAGTCGTATATTATCTTGAGAACTCATTAATTCTGTTAATTCATAGAAGTGATGACCAATAACACTTTGAGCATATAGTGTATCGAAACAATCTTGCATACTATAATATTCACTGTGTCTCAATTTCTTCCGTTTCAATAAGTCGGTGGCTCCCTTCGGATTTAAACCTCTTTTAGTCTCACAAGAACCTTATTAATCGATAAAGAACTGCCTTACTTGGTTGAATAAATCTTTATTAGTCTAGTGGCTATCCCTCCATGTGGATTAGACATTTCATTGGTACTGTGCCACCACTTTCACTGATATAAAGGCAAGTTATACAGTAACTAGTATCATTATTGCTTTCATTGCCAACGCTTCTTCGGGAGTAAGCCCTCCACGTTATCAGCTTACAAAGTTGAATTATATCTATTATAGAATGAACTTAGGTGCTTCCTGTAAGCCTGTTAGCGTTCATACGCCTTTAACGTATCATGGATTTTCATATTAGTTAGTCTTACTCACCCACATCTAACCTCACGATTTGGTGATATACATATTTCTATGTATCGCAGTTCTAGACCCGTACATTCAGAAGTTCGTCAGCTTAACCTTTTCTTTTAGGTTTATTTGCATTTTCACCATATTCATTCAACTCAAGCACCATGAATTACACCACTCCATCGAGTAGGCTTTCGTCAGCCGAACTGGTACGGTAATTTCTCACGCCTTTTCACCGAGCTTATAACACTATCATTCTTACTAAGTCCAGTGCTATTCGACTAAGAGAGAACCCTTCAGGGCGTTACTCCGTCATTTGATTCTTCGATATAACCCTTCCGTTCCGAAGGAACTGCCCAGCCTTTACCAGAGAGATGTAACCATCCTCCATTTAAGCTAGGAACATTTCGCACAACTAAACTATCCCGTTAGCTATCCATGAAGCGCAAAGTCAGCGCTTCACCACAGAAAATGAAAATATAGTAAACTGTCCATACCGGTTCTTAATCCAGTTAATCCAATCCACAGATTAATCTTTTCAACTCATTGTCTTCGGGTTGGTTGGTATGCTTTCGGTTCAATATACGTAATATAGCATCGATTAAATATGGTAATGCTGCTGTTCAACGCTATTACAATATTTAGCCCCTGTAATAATTATCATGGGTATCAATAGTTGAGAAACAGTGTACCCTTCACTGTCCCTCTTTTTTAATGAAGTAATAGGAGTTTAGCGAACAACGAATATTGAAATATACTAGAATGTAAAATGGTGAAGGGAGATTTTTATGATAATTTTAGTTATTTTTGGAGTCTTATGTGGAATGATTGCTAGTATGGTTGGGGCAGGTAGTTCCATGATGATGACTCCTTTGCTATTATATTTATTTCCCTTAATTACAGGGACGCAATTTACTATTCAAACAATTACATCAGCAACACTTGCACTTACCCTTTTTTCTACAGCAACGGCTTCTATACGATATCATCAAGCAAAGCTCATACCGTATCGTTATGCTCTTATACTAGCAGTCAGTGGTTCGTTAGGGTCATTTATCTCTGGGAGTTACATTTCGCAAAATGTAAACCATCTATTTGTGTTGGTTCTATTTGGTTTTATTGCTGTTTTGTCATTTATCTTCAATTTAATTCCAATTAAGGAAAATAAAGTTCAGAAACCTGAAACAATACTTTTTGTAATGGGTGTTATTATTATCTTTTTCTTAGGTATAACTACGGGCATTATTGGAATTGGAGGTATGGTTCTGTTTATGCCCTACATGGTCTATGTATTGCATTTTCCAATTCGAAAAGCAATCGGAACTACAACATTTACTGGAGCTATGATTGCTCTTTTTGGGATTATTGGGAAATTTGTCGCAGGTATGATGTACTGGAAAATCGCCCTAATTGTTGCTGTTGGTGGGATGGTTGGGGGTTATATTGGACCAAGTTTAAGCAAATTCTTCCCTGAGCGTATATTACGTTATGGAATGGGTGTAATTCTACTTTCAATTATATTAACGGTGGTAATAGATATAATACATTTGTTCAAGTAACATGTTCAATAATGGAAGTAAACAACTAAAGCCGATTATTTTCCTTACTATAGGAAAAATCGGCTTTTCATTTCCAAAAACGGTCTTATCGTATGTTTTCGTAAAAATCTTGGTACTACCCCTTAATGGCAACTTTTCTTACGGGACAAGTTTGTCCAAAATCAAAAAAATTTATTCACAAACTGTTTGGATTAGTTTTATAAGCTAGAAATGTAGAAGAAACTGCTACTCTATATTTCTAACTAACATTTCTTGTACCAGAACCCTACGAGAATAGAGGTCCCCCGCCACGAACGGGGGATTCTATTTAAAGTTATTATGCTTTTACAAATACCGTTTTGATAGAAGTAAAGAACTCAATCGCAGCCTGGCCTTGTTCTCGTGAATGAGAACTAGATTGCTTCATTCCGCCAAATGGAGCCTGAAGTTCTACACCGGCTGTTTCTGCATTTATTCTAACAAGGCCGGCTTCCATTTCGTTAATGAAAGACAGCATGTTGCTAATGTCTTTTGTATAAATCGATGCACTTAGGCCAAATTCTACATCGTTTGCCTGTTGTAATGCCTCTTCAATCGTCTCGACTTTAATTAATGCCAGAACAGGTCCGAAGATTTCTTCCTGAGCGATAATCATGTCATTTCTTACATCTTCGAACACGGTAGGCTGTACATAAAAGCCATCTTCTGTTCCATTTTCCTTCGGTCTTTCTCCGCCGTATAGAAGAGTCGCCCCTTCTTCCCTCCCTTTTTGAATGTACGATAATACCGTGTTCAATTGGCTTTCGCTAGCGCAAGGACCCATCCACGTTTCTCCTTGCATTCCGCATCCAACCTTTATTTCGCTTACTTTCGCTAGAAGTTTTTCTTTAAACACTTCATACACATCAGCCTGTACAAAAACGCGGCTTGTTGCTGTACATTTTTGCCCCGTTGACCGCAGGCCTCCACTAATTGTTCCTTCAACTGCAAGATCAAGATCTGCATCGTTTAAGATAATAACAGGATTCTTACCGCCCATTTCGAGCTGGTATTTTGCCCCTCGAGCAAGGGCTCCTTGACCAACTGCTTTACCAACCTTATTAGACCCTGTGAACGTAATACCATTGATATCTGGGTGATCAATAATTCCTTGACCAATCACACTTCCCTGGCCTGTTACCATGTTGATAACACCTGATGGAATACCGGCTTCTTCAAAACATTCCATTAGTTTAGCTGCCGTAACAGATGCTTCCTGTGCTGGCTTCAACACCACCGTGTTTCCGTAAATAAGTGCCGGAGCCATCTTCCAAATCGGAATCGCTACAGGAAAGTTCCATGGTGCGATAACACCTACAACGCCAAGAGGCACACGTGATGTAAACATAAGCGCTTCACTATCTGTAGATGGAATCACGTCACCGACTTTTCTCATTCCCTCACCAGCATAGTAGCGAAGAATAGCCACTCCGCGGGCAGTCTCTCCTTTTGATTCTGGAAATGTTTTTCCCATTTCTTTTGTCATTGTTTCTGCAATCTCATCAAGGCGTCTTTCTATTACATTAGCTACTTTATATAGATAATCACCTCTTACTGCTCCTGAAAGTTTTCGCCACGCATTTTGTGCTAATTTAGCCGCTGCCACAGCTGCGTCCAAGTCTTCTCGAGATGAAGATTGCACATAACCGACAATTTCATTTTTGTTTGCCGGATTGATGCTGCTTTTCACTTCATTTTTCGAAGAAGCCTTCCATTCTCCATTTATAAAGTTCATATACGTTTTCACATTTTCCCCAATAACATTCTGCATTTATCATTTCCTACCTTTCTTTTTCATAGAATCATCTCAAATCCCTACACTTCGTGAATACCATACATGGTTAATAAAAGTAACTTTAGGCTATATATCTCTTATTTTATGTATGGGACAGAACTCTTCTCTCTTCTGTTGACTCTTCTAAATCACCATAGTAGGCTTTTTCAATAATGGATTGGATATCTGCCGGTTTTGTAAGTCTAGGATTAATCAGCACATTTCCACTTCTCATTGAATCCTCTACTAATTTTGGCAAGTAATCTAGTGAAACTCCCAAGTCCTTAATATTAAGAGGAATGTTCATTGATTGATTCATTTCAATAACCGTTTCAATTGCCTTCTCAGCAGCCTGCAAAGTAGATAAGCCGCTAACATCTTTTCCTAAAGCTATCGCTATATCTTTATACTTATCTGCACATGCCGGAAGATTAAATTTCATAACAAAAGGCAATAGTGCTGCATTTGCAATTCCATGAGGAATATTGAAGACTCCTCCAAGCGTATGAGAAATGGCATGTACATTTCCCAAACGTGACTGAGAAAATGCGACTCCGGCCAGCATAGAGGCTACCAACATGTTTTCCCTGCTTACTAAATCCGTCCCCACAAAGTAAGATTTTGTTAAATTTCCGCCAATCATTTTAACAGCTTGCATGGCAAATGCCTGACTAACAGGGTTAGCTGCCTTAGATGTATAAGATTCAATCGCGTGGGTTAATGCATCCATCCCCGTTGCCGCTGTAATTTCTTGAGGCAGACGGAGAGTAAGGGCCGGATCCAGTATAGCTAGATTTGGAAATAAATGCGGACTAATTACAGCTAATTTAAAGGAAGTCTCTCTATTCGTTACAATGGTCGAATTTGTTGTTTCACTCCCTGTTCCTGCCGTAGTAGGTATTGCAATGATTGGAAGTGGAAGATTCGTAATCTTGCCTACGCCTTCATATTCCAATATGTGTCCAGGATTAGTAGCCATCGCTGCTATTCCCTTAGCAGTGTCGATACTGCTTCCGCCGCCTACTGCCAGAACAGCATCACTTTTATGCTGCTTAAGATAATCGACCCCTCTATGAATAGTTTCAGCCGATGGGTTCGGCTCTACCTCATCATAAATTTCATAATCTACATTTACATCGAGGAGAGATTTCTCAATTCCATCTAAAAGATTGGCTGCTTTTACTCCTTTATCTGTAACGATAAGTACTCTAGTAACACCTAATTCCTTAACTAGTTCTCCTGTTTCTTCGGATATCCCGTTGCCGCACTCCACTCGTGTTGGCATGAAATATTTATAAGACACTAAAGACATTCGCTATAACATCCTTTCTACAAGAGATTTTTTGGATTTTTAATCACCAACTTACAAAATATGGTTACCCCTACAAATATCATACAAAATATGCTGCAATCGGTCTATAAGAATATTCTGATTATTAATATCGTTCGTGAAAAACGATTTAGGAGTGTTCTGGTGCAAAAACTCTAAGACATTTGCAAGTAATTTCTAAATCATGAACACACTGATACTATTACTCTAAAAAAGGAGTATGATCAGTGCGGGAAATGAATTTTCACTCAAATAGAAACATTATCAGCCTGACATCATTTTATTAACGGTAAAATGGTACCTGCAGTACAACCTCAGTTTTCGTGATTTGGTGGAAATGATGGAGGAACGCGGTTTATCTATGGCTCACACAACGATTATGCGTTGGGTACATCAATATGGACGTGAAATGGACAAAAGAATTCGTAGTCATCTTAAGAAAACAAACGATTCCTGGCAAGTAGATGAGACGTATCTTAAAATTAAAGGGCAATGGATGTATTTGTAGCAGGCTGTTGATTCAGAAGGAAATACCATTGATTTTTATCTAAGTAAAACAAGAGACCAAAAAGCGATTTTTTAAGAAAGCTCTGTGGTCTCTTCATGTTTCAACGCCTCGAGTTATAACAGTCGATAAGAATCCTGCCTATCCTATAGCGATTGAAGATTTGAAGAACGAAAAAGGATGCCCGTAGGCATCCAAGTAAGGCAAGTGAAGTATCTGAATAACATAATAGAACAAGATCATCGGTTTATTAAAAAGTGAGTTCGTTCAATATTAGGCTTAAAGGTCTTTCACTCAGCAAAGTCCGTTATTTCTGGAATAGAAGCGATGCATATGA
>NZ_JBALMU010000159.1:14309-14759 GCF_036962285.1 Bacillus sp. JJ634 | reverse complement strand
ATACTGACCGTATAGCCAAACAAGGATGAAATCGATTCAATATTTCCTCGACTCCAGGCAACCTCAATCGCATGTCGAATAGCTCGCTCTACTCGGCTTGCTGTTGTATTATATTTCTTAGCAATATCAGGATATAATACTTTTGTAATCGAGCCCAATAATTCTATATCATTGTAAACCATTGCAATAGCTTCTCTTAAATACAAATATCCTTTAATATGGGCAGGTACACCAATCTCATGGATAATGCTTGTAATACTCGCATCGAGATTTTTCGGTTTTGCTTCCGGTTGTGTACGATAGGCTGTCGTATTCTTCATAACCACTTGCCCTTTTCCGCTCACCTGACGAATATGGTTTACTAAACTCTCTAGATCGAACGGTTTTAATATAAAATAAGCCGCTCCTAAATCAACTGCTTTTTTTGTAACATCTTCTTGACCAAATGCA
>NZ_JBALMU010000159.1:0-14273 GCF_036962285.1 Bacillus sp. JJ634 | reverse complement strand
TCAGCATGATGACATGGGGCATCGTTCCCCTTTGTTCGCGCAATTTTTCAAGCACACCTAACCCATCTAAATGAGGCATAATAATATCGAGAATCAAAATATCAGGATGAACGTTTTCTAGCATATTTAGACATTCCTGCCCATTATGTGCAACAGCCATGACTTCCATATCGTCCTGAGCTGATATATATTCTTCTAATAAAGCCACAAGCTCTCTATTATCGTCCACAACGCACACTTTAATTTTTTTCACGCTTGATTTCCTCCTCTACTATAAATTGGTCTTGTTTTTCTTTTCGACAATAGAAACAAAATACCTTTTATTTTTAGGAAAATAATGAAAAATAATATTTTTCTCCAGATTTCTACTAATTTTAACTTTTCTTACTAAACACATTTAAAAGTTGTCAAAAAAAGCTTTACTGCGATATATTTTATCATAAAATCTTGTCTATTTACTAAACCTTTTCTTCTTAATTAACAGCCTACCCTAAAAACAAGCAATCTACAAAGGCAAAAAGTCTGTAATTTTTTGTCCAGGCGGCAAAATTCATACGCATGCGTTCTTTAACGCCGTTGATTAAACATACAAAAATAAAAGAAGGCGAACATTCGCCCCCCTTTAACTCGCCTTATTAACGACTGGTTTTTCATAAATATTAATGCCTGCTTCATTTAACATCCATTCGATATGAACACCGTATCCGCTTGTAGGATCATTAACGAATACATGGGTTACTGCACCAACTAATTTCCCATTTTGAATAATTGGACTTCCACTCATGCCTTGAACAATCCCACCTGTTTTCTTTAAAAGCTCCTTATCAGTTACTTTTAATACCATTCCCTTAATAGCCGGGAATTTTTGTGGAATGGAACTAACTATTTCTACATTAAATTCCTCTACTTCTGATCCCTCGACAACTGTTAAAATTTTCGCTGGACCTTCCTTTACTTCATGAGAAAGGGTAATAGGCATCTCCTTATCCATAATCCCATTATCAATTTGTTGATTCAATTTTCCAAAAATACCGAATGGACTATTACGATTGATATTCCCTATTACTTCTCGATTCGATGAAAAACGAGCAAGTTTTTCTCCAGGATCACCGTTGCTCCCTTTTTCAATAGATGTAACAGTCGATTGAACAACTTGTCCATCTTTGACAACAATCGGCATTTTTGTATCCATATCAGAAATAACATGTCCAAGTGCTCCATATTTTTTAGAGGATGGATGATAAAAGGTCATCGTTCCAATTCCTGCTGCGGAGTCACGGATGTAAAGACCTAGTTTATACGTTCCCTCGTTCTTATCTTTTAAAGGAAGTAAGGACGCTTTTAATTTTTCTTGATTTCGTTGAATATCAAGCTTCAATGGCTCACCTTTTTTTCCTGCTTCTTGAACAAAAGGAGTAACATCACCCATTTTTTTAATTGTTTGACCATTAATTTTTGTAATAATGTCGCCGACTTGAATTTTAGCCGTTTCTCCCGGTGATTTTTTTCCTTCTGACGTAGCAACTAGATGATGACCAACAACGAGTACACCTAGTGTATTTAATTTTACACCAATAGATTGGCCCCCTGGGACTACTTTAAAATCTTCCAAAACTTGAACATCCACTTTCTTAACCGGCAATCCGGCCACATCAAGAAGAAGTTCGTTTGTACCAGGCTTATCAGCATCTAACATGATAGCCGAGTCATCTTTATGAATCGTAACACTAGCTGTACTTGCGTTTACATGTTTAGCTGAAACAGGTAAGGATGTAGAAATATTATAGTGACTTCCCTCAAATAACACAAGGTGATTGGGAATTAAAAATACTTCACGCAATGGCTGGTATAACCCTAATGTTAATAGCGAAATCAGGAGAATTCCACCGATGACTTTGTTTAACATTGCAAACTTCATTTATACACTCTCCTCGCTATTTACACGCTTATGGCTACATCTTTAATTTAGCCTTCCTTACAATCATTTATAACCTCACAACGAAATAAAAGCTATCCGAATATGGATAGCTTTTCAATACATAGTTTTTTTAGGATGTGACTTTAATTTTATGAGCTTGTTGAATTAATTCATTAGCATGTTGCTTCGTTAAATCAGTAATTTCAACACCAGCTATCATCCGGCCGATTTCTTTTATTTTTTCTTCCTCAGCTAATGGTGTAACAGATGTATGTGTTCTTCCTTCTGTCACTTTTTTAGCAATAAACAAATGCGTATCAGCCATTGCAGCAACTTGAGGTAAATGAGAAATACAAAGCACTTGAGAACCTGTAGCTACTTTGTAAATTTTTTCTCCAATCGATTGAGCAACTCGTCCGCTTACTCCTGTATCGACTTCATCAAAAATAATCGATGTAATCCCTTGATGCTGCGAAAAAATACTTTTTAAAGCCAACATAATACGGGACATTTCACCGCCAGAGGCAATTTTCGATAACGGTTTTAGCGGTTCACCAGGATTCGTTGAAATATAAAACTCCATGACATCAAGTCCTGTTCGATTAATTTCTCTGTCGATTGTTTCATCAAATGTATGAGCCGTTTGATGAAAACGAGCTTCAAAAACAGTTTTTTCCATATATAGTTCTTTCAATTCTTGCTTAATTTTTTTCGTTAATTGCTCTGCATAGGTTTGACGAAGACTCGATAAATGCTTGGCCTCAATGAGTAAATCTGCCTTAATCGAGTTTAATTCCTTTTCCAGCTTAGCAATATGCGTTTCCCGATTAAGCAACGTTTCAATTTCTTCTTCAATCTTTGCTCCATATTCGACAATTTCCTCAATCGTACGTCCGTATTTACGTTTCAATTGGTTAATTTCATTTAGACGCCCTTCAATAAAATCAATCCGTTCCGTATCAAAATCAAGAGAATCGAGCTGATCACGAATCGTTGAAATGGCATCTTCTAATAAAAAGTAACTATTTGAAACAATATCTGAACTATTCTTCAAAGATTCATCAAGGTTAGCTGCTTCTTCTAAATGATGCATCGCAATCGACAGCCAATCTAACGCATGCTGTTCACCATTCAAAGCATTGTAGCTTGTTTGCAGAGCTTCATGAATTTTTTCATAGTTATTAATTTTTTTTCGTTCCTCAAGAAGCTGATCGTCTTCGTGCAGCTTCAACTCAGCCTTTTGAATTTCATCAAATTGAAACTGAATTAAATCGAGTCGATGCACCATTTGCTGCTCGTCCTGGCTGAGACTTTTTAACTGCTTCTGAGCAGTGTTATAGCGCTTATATAGCTTTTCATATTCCCAAAGCGCTAACATAACCTCTTCCCCGCCAAATTGATCAAGTAAAGGTAAATGAAGACGTTCATCCATCAGCTCTTGATGTTCATGCTGTCCATGAATATCGATAAGCGTTCGACCAATTTCACGTAACGTAGCGATGGTCACAAGCTTTCCGTTTACTCGACATACGCTTTTGCCGCTCGTAGACATTTCTCGTCTTATAACAACCATGCCATCACTTATATCAATCCCAAATTCCGATGCTTTAACAAAAACAGGGTGCTGCGGCTCATCAATTTGAAATAGCCCTTCGATTTCAGCCTTCGTTTCCCCATGTCGAATAAACTCCGCTGACCCGCGTCCCCCTACTAATAAGTGAACAGCATCAATAATAATGGACTTTCCTGCTCCCGTTTCTCCAGTTAGCACCGTCAAACCTTTTTCTAAAGAAACCGCTAAACTATCTATAATGGCAAAATTTTTAATCGATAATTCTGATAACAAAATTCCTCACCCCAAACCGTCTAGAGCATATCTAAAAATTTTTGAGCAACCGTCTCTGCTTCTTTATCCGAGCGACAAATAATTAAGCATGTATCATCGCCACCGATTGTTCCAAGAATCTCTTCCCAATTTAAATTATCAATGAGTGCACATATCGCTTGTGCATTTCCCGGAAGCATCTTCATAACAAGCAAGTTATTCGCTGCATCGATTTTAACAAAAGCATCTACTAACATTCGCTTAAGTTTTTGCTGAGGATTAAAACGTTGATCCGCAGGTAAACTATATTTATAACGTCCATCTGGTAAAGGAACTTTCACAAGATGCAGCTCTTTAATATCTCGAGAAACCGTTGCTTGAGTTATATTATAGCCCGCGCTTTTCAGCTGATCGACTAAATCATCTTGCGTCTCTATATCATTATTTGTAATAATATCTCGAATTTTTATATGCCTTTGTCCTTTATTCATGTACGTAAAAGCACCTCTCATTTTTCTAGGCTATATTCCATATTATTAGTCAAATCTTGTTCTAAAAACAGGAGCTTGTACAGCCTTCACTATTATTAATCGTAGCGTATTTTTATACAATTGTACATGTATTTCTGCCCCTCTGCCAGCCCTCTTACATCCATCAGCTGTATAAAATACATATAAAATGTCAATTTCAAACGAAATAAAACAAAATCAACAATACTCTATAACATAACCGTGATAAAAAAAGCTCCTCTAGCCAAAATCTAAAGGAGCGACAAATTATTCTTTCTTAAACTGAGCGTGAGCTTCATTCACAATCTCATCAACTGACTGACGAAGAAAATTCTCTCCCGTTTGTTTCGAGCCCTGCCAACTAAGGTGTAATAAAAATTCAATATTGCCATCTCCTCCAGTAATCGGAGAGAACGAAGCATTTTGGACATCGTACCCTTCTTTGACAGCAAACGTAATAATTTTATTTAACACTTCTTTGTGAATTTTAGGGTCGCGAACAATTCCTTTTTTCCCGACTTGGTCTCTCCCTGCTTCAAACTGTGGTTTGACGAGTGCAATCACATCACTGTTAGCCACAAGCAGCGTTTTAAGAACGGGTAAGATTAATGTAAGAGAAATAAATGAGACATCAATGCTCGCAAAACTTGGCATCTCTCCGTCCAAATCAGCAGGTGTTACATAACGAAAATTAGTCCTCTCCATCACTTTTACCCGCTCATCTTGACGAAGTTTCCAAGCTAACTGATTATAACCAACATCCACCGCATACGACATCACGGCCCCATTTTGCAACGCACAGTCCGTAAATCCACCTGTTGAAGAACCGATATCTAAAAGAATTTTGCCCTCAACAGTTACATCAAAGGTCTTCAGCGCCTTCTCAAGCTTTAATCCGCCTCTTGAGACATAAGGCATGACTTTTCCTTTAATGGAAAACTCTAAATCAACAGGCACCTTCTCACCTGGCTTTTCATATCGCTCTTCATTGGCGTATACAAGTCCGGCCATAATCATTCGTTTTGCTTTTTCACGTGTTTCAGCTAGTCCTTGTTGTACGAGGAGAATATCTAGCCTTTCTTTCATTACTTTCATCTCTTCATGCCCTTTTTTGTTTTTTCGGTGTCATTCGTTTAATTTTCTTAACAGCCGCTTCGGCTGTTAAATGGATTTCTTCCAACAGTTCATCGACACTGCCATGTTCGATAAAGTAATCTGGAATTCCCATACGGTCAATAATTGCACCGTAAAATCCTTGTTCTTGAGCGTGCTCCATCACCGCACTACCAAACCCGCCTTGAAGAACCGCTTCTTCAATCGTTAAAATAGGAAGTTTACTACCTAGCAATGCATTTAACATATTCTCATCCATCGGTTTAATAAAGCGAGCATTTACAACTTTAACAGAATAGCCTTCCTTCTCCAGCTGTGTTGCTGCCTTTATCGCTAGCGGAATTGTTGTACCAAAGGTTAAAATGACAGCATCCGAGCCTTCTTTAAGCACTTCCCAACTACCAATTGGAATTTGCTTTAACTCTTTGTCCATTGGTACTCCCGAGCCATTTCCTCGTGGGAAACGCATCGCAATCGGCCCATCATCATATTGAATCGCTGTATTCACCATATGCTGGCCTTCGTTTTCGTCCTTTGGCATCATTAAGACGATATTCGGTACGTGACGAAGGAACGCAATATCAAAGACCCCTTGATGTGTTTCCCCATCTGATCCAACAAGCCCCGCTCGATCAATCCCGATAAAGACATTTAAATTTTGACGACAAATATCATGCACAACTTGGTCATAAGCTCTTTGTAAAAACGTCGAATAAATGGCTAAAAACGGTTTCATTTTTTGCGTAGCAAGTCCTGCCGCAAACGTTGCAGCATGCTGTTCGGCAATGCCGACATCATAGAAACGTTCAGGGAATTCACTAGCAAAGCCCTCCAGCTTCGAACCAACAGGCATAGCTGGTGTAATTGCTACAATTCGCTCATCCTGACGTGCTAACTTACGAACAGTCTCACTTACAAGCGAACTCCATGCTGGACCGCTGCTATGTGACTTAACAAAATCACCCGTTTCAATCTTATAAGGACCCGTCCCATGCCAATTTCCAGTCGTATCCGTTTCAGCAGGTGTGTATCCTTTTCCTTTTTTCGTAATAACATGTAATAAAACGGGACCTTTTATTTTTTTCGCATAACGGAAGTTTTCAAACAAATCTTCGTAATTATGACCATCGACCGGCCCAAGATACGTAAATCCTAATTCTTCAAAAAACATGCCTGAAACGAGTGCATATTTCAAGCTATCTTTTAGACGCTCTGCTGTTGCTGCCAATTTACCGCCAACTGCTGGTATCTTTTTCAACAACCACTCTAATTCGTCTTTGGCACGATTATATTTGCCATCTGTACGAAGTCGACCAAGCACAGAATGAAGCGCACCAACATTTGGAGCAATGGACATTTCATTATCATTCAAAATAACAATCATATCCTTCTTTTCATCCCCAATATGATTGAGTGCTTCTAGTGCCATTCCACCGGTTAAGGCACCATCTCCGATCACAGGCAGAATATAGCTTTGTTCTTGTTTAATATCCCGTGCAGCCGCCATTCCCATGGCAGCAGAAAGAGAAGTAGAACTATGTCCGGTTTCCCAAACATCATGCTCACTTTCAATCATCTTCGGGAACCCACAAAGCCCCTTATATTTCTTTAATGTATCAAAATCTTTAGCTCGTCCAGTTAAAATTTTATGAACATACGATTGGTGCCCTACATCCCAAATAATTTTATCTTTTGGACTATCGAATTCCTTATGAAGAGCAATCGTTAATTCGACGACACCTAAATTAGGACCGATATGACCGCCTGTTACCGATGTCTTTTCAACGAGAAATCGACGAATATCTGCACTTAATTCAACTAATTCCTCATTGCTCAAGCTCTTCAAAAATGAAGGGTCTTTTATAGATAGAAGATCCAAACAGGACCACTCACTTTCTGTCATTTTCGGCAAACAGCTATTACAAAGCAAGCATAACATAAACATTCATAACGCTAGTCCGAAAAATCTTTTTAAGTTGTTTTTATTTTTATTTATAAGTCATTATAATGTGTATTTTTCAATAAGCAAACCTTTATCGACTTATCGTACTTTTCAGCCTGGCAAAATCGAGTTCTATCTTCATTATACCAAAGCTTGTTCTATAGAGAGAATACGGTTTCTAAGTGAGGCTTTAGTATACGATACGGTTGATTAACAATATGAGGAAACACAGCCAATAGTAAAAATAGCCGCCTGCATCCAAAATGATTTCGGCGACTGTATACAATCATCACAAATTTAATTAGTTCCACATATTTTCGCATTATAATTATAGCATAAACCTTAATTCATCACAAATTCGTTACATAAATTAATGGTTTCGGTTTGCGATTAAATCAGTCAGTTCACTAAGTAGAGTCATTGCAGGTAACTTAGTCTCTGCTAATGCGTCTTGAGCTAATTGAACCTGCTCTGCTAACTTCTCCTTTGCACCTTGTAACGTAAGCAGTGCTGGATAAGTACTTTTATGATTAGTCGTATCGCTGCCGACCGGTTTGCCAAGTACTTCTTCCGTTCCCTCAATATCGAGAATATCATCGCGGATTTGAAAGGCCAGTCCTAAGTGAAAAGCAAACTGACGTAAATGCTGACGCTGCTCGGCGCTCGCTCCTGCTAAAATAGCACCGGATAAAATACTAGCTGCTAATAGTTTACCTGTCTTATGCTCGTGAATATATTCTAGCTGTTCAAGGGTCAATTGCTTATTTTCCCCTTCCATATCTGCAATTTGACCACCGACCATTCCTTCAGCTCCTGCAGATTTACTAACTTCTGAAATTAATTCTAATTTCATCTCTGGAGTTACTTCAGAATGAGTCATCTCTGCAATTAATTGAAAGCTATATGTAAGTAATGCATCACCGGCAAGTATAGCAACGGCCTCACCGAAAACTTTATGATTCGTTGGTTTACCACGACGAAGATCATCATCGTCCATACTAGGTAAATCATCGTGAATTAATGAATAAGTATGAATCATCTCAATGGCAGCAGCGACCGGAATAGCACGTTCTATATCTCGACCAAAGGAAGCTAATACAGCAAAAGTAAGCATTGGACGAATTCGTTTTCCCCCTGCCTCTAATGAATAAATCATTGCTTCTTTCACAATAGAAGGTGCCTGCAACTTTCTCACATACTCAACAACTTCCTTCTCAATAACCGCCTTATATTCTCTGGAAAACGTAGCATAGTCTAGCATCACGGTGTTTCCTCCTCTACAGTTGTAAAACTCTCTAATTGTCCATCTTCATTTAAGATTTCCGTTAATTGATCTTCTACCGATTTCAGTTTCATATGACAAAGACGAGATAAGTTCATTCCTTGTTTATAAATCGAGATAGCTTCTTCTAAAGGGACATCTCCCTCCTCTAACTTTTCTACGATTCGTTCTAAACTTTCCATTGCTTCTTCAAATGAAAGCTCTTGTTGATCCTTCACGACTCTACCTCCTCTTGAATTTCTTCAATTTTACATGTAAGTGTACCATCCTTAATCGAGACAGAAATCTTATCTCCTTTAGACACTTGCTTCGTGCTTTTAATGAGCTTCTCATCTTCCCCAAAGATTAGCCCGTATCCTCTTTCCATAATTTGCAGAGGATTGACGGCCGATAAAGTCGAGGTTATATGAACAAATGATTGAGTTTTCTGTTTTAAAATAGCCATCATGGCGCGATTCAAATTTTTATGACGCTGCTCTAATGATTGCTTTGAGCGTTGAAGAGCTTCTGCAGGATGCTGACGTCTTAAGATGGCATCCATTTGTTCTAATGCTTCTTTCTTATTCATAAAATAGCGCTCACTATTTTTCTGTAAACGCTCCGTAGCCCGGTCTAGTTGCTCTAGTTTTTGTTCGTACATTTTTTGCGGATAGCGAAACGCATACGATTTCTCTAACCTGGCTAAACGATTCGATTCGAAATGAATCCGTTCCTGTATTGAGCGTGTTAGACGATTTTTTCGGTTCATTAGTCGCTCCAGCACTTCATTCATATGAGGGACAGCCATCTCAGCTGCTCCTGTCGGTGTTGGTGCTCGCAAGTCCGCGACAAAATCAGCAATTGTAAAGTCTGTTTCATGACCGACTGCTGAAATGATAGGCAGATCAGAATCATAGATAGATTCGGCTACGATTTCTTCATTAAAAGCCCAAAGCTCTTCAATGGACCCTCCACCACGACCTACAATCAGCACATCCGCTTCTCTTCGCTCATTTGCCTTCGATATCGCTAAAGCAATAGATTTCGCAGCATTTACTCCTTGTACAAGTGCAGGATAAATAATCACTTTAGCAATCGGGTAACGACGCTTAATCGTTGTTAAAATATCTCTTAAAGCAGCCCCTGTCGGTGATGTAATAACCCCTACAGTATGAGGATAAGGAGGGATCACCTTCTTATGCTGCTCACTAAACATTCCTTTTTCCTCAAGCTTTTTCTTCAATTGCTCATAAGCTAAATATAGGTCACCAATTCCATCAGGAGCCATATGCTTTACATAGACTTGATACTGTCCACTCGCCTCATAAACCGTTACATCACCGCGTACAAGTACCTTCATCCCATTTTCCGGAACAAACTTCATCCCTCTAGTATGGGCCGAAAACATGACGGCTAAAAGACGTGATTTTTCGTCTTTTAACGTAAAATACATATGCCCGCTTGTATGCTGCTTAAAATTCGAGATTTCCCCTCTTATATAAACATGCTGTAAATGCGGGTCCACATCGAATTTTCGTTTAATATACTTAGTTAGTGCCGAAACGCTCAAATATTGTTGTTCACTCATATTTTGAATTTCGTCTCCTTATAAGAAAAGCGCAAGGCGCTCGTTATCGCCGACAAGCATAAGATAAGCACAGATGGAAGACGTTCTTTGTCTTCTGAAGCGATTATCTAAACGATAGAGCCGATGGCGCCTAGAGCTAAACATTAAAACGTGTCAAACATTTTATACTTTCTTACATTATTAAAAAAGCGGTCTCTTGTTATTATAAAACAAGAAACCGCTTCATCGAAATATTTTAACGATTTTTTAACATTTTAAAGCAGATTGGCGTACACTATATGCTTTTTGAGCTGATTCTATAGTGTTTTTCATTAGCATTGTAATCGTCATCGGTCCAACGCCCCCTGGCACTGGTGTTACATAGGAAGCTTTGCTTAACACATCTTCATAGTCAACGTCTCCACATAGTTTCCCTTCTTCATTTCGATTGATTCCTACGTCAATCACGACCGCACCCTCTTTAATATGCTCGCTCGTAATTGTATTTCTTCTACCAACCGCCGCAACAATGACATCAGCCTGTTTTGTGAAATAAGTCAAATCTTTTGTTTTAGAATGACAGTAAGTTACTGTCGCATTTGCATTTAATAGCAATTGTCCCATCGGTTTCCCAACAATATTGCTTCGGCCAACAACTACAACATGCTTGCCTTCCAAATCATAATTAATATGTTTGAGCATTACCATAACTCCATATGGGGTACAAGGTAAAAAAGCACTTTGTCCTGTCATCATTCTTCCAATATTAATTGGGTGGAAGCCGTCTACATCTTTCTCCGGTGAAATGGCTTCAATAATAGCTTCCTCATTAATATGAGATGGTAATGGAAGTTGAACTAAAATCCCATGAATCGAGTCATCCTGATTCAATTCATTAATGTTTTCAATTAGTTCTTCTTGTGAAAGTGTAGCAGGCTTTTTAATCAACACAGAATGCATACCTAAATCAGCACATGCCTTTTCTTTATTACGCACATAAGTCTGTGAAGCTTGATTATCTCCAA
This sequence comes from Bacillus sp. JJ634, assembly GCF_036962285.1. Taxonomy (NCBI): domain Bacteria; kingdom Bacillati; phylum Bacillota; class Bacilli; order Caryophanales; family Bacillaceae; genus Bacillus; species Bacillus sp. JJ634. Next base: position 3,113 of record NZ_JBALMU010000159.1, on the reverse strand, counting down.
CTAAAATTACAGCTAAACCAGGCACAAGACCTTTTTGCTTTAATTGTTCTACCTCTTCACGAATTTCTTGTCTCACTGCCTGTGCAATTTCTTTCCCATTAATAATTTGAGCTGTCATGATTGTATCCTCCCAAGAATAATTATGCTGTAAAAGAAATTGCGGTGGCATCCGATTAGCCAAGCTTTTAAAAGCCTAAATGAGCTTTTACTTTTGATAAAACGGCATTTACAAAGCTGCTTGATTGATCGTCACCGAATTTCTTAGCAATCTCAATCGCTTCATTAATTGCAACACTAACAGGAACATCTTCACTGTAGACCATTTCATAAACGGCCATACGAAGTAAATTCCGGTCAATATTCGCCAGTCTTTCTAATTTCCAATTCTCTAAATTCCCACGGATGATTTCATCCAATTCTTCACGTTTCCCTGTAACACCTGTGACTATTGCTTCTAAATAGTGATCAGGTTCTGCACCATTCAATACGCTTTCCGTCGCATCTTGTACTTCTGCTCCAACGATATCGATTTGATATAATGCTTGAAGGGCTTTTTCACGTGCTGTTCTTCTTTTCATCATCTTACTCCTTTAACATCTACTATTATATCTGAAAATGCTTGCACAGACGAACATTAATTTATAAAAAAACAAAAATATTAAGATTTTCTTTATTTTTCCCATAATATCCATCGTTCTTTTTCATCGGCTTTGTTATTTACGATACTTTAATTAGCAACATTGTGTAACACGGCCTCTTTATTAAACTTACTGTGCCCATTTTTCATAACTTTCTTACATCCATCTTATCTACTCTAACAGAAAATAAACATGAATTAAAGGATAACTTCAAGCACTTACACATCTTGCGAGCGTTTCAAGGAAAACGAAACAGCCTTACGACAAAAAACCCGGCGAATAGCCGGGTTTTTCGAGGATTCGTTTAGAATGATTAAATATCTTGCTCGTAATCTGCTTCCTGCTTTGCGTTTTCGAATTGTATTCCGACAACATGTACGTTTACTTCACCAGCATCAATAGCTGTCATGTTTAACAAAGCTTGACGAATGTTATCTTGTACTTCTTGCGCAACTTTCGGAATAGAGACTCCAAACTTCATGACACAATAGAGATCCACTTTAATTGCTTCTCCAGTTAAATCGACTTTAACACCTTTGCCGTGATTTTTCTTGCCCAGCTTTTCTACGACACCTGTCGCAAAATTACCGCGCATATGGGCAATCCCTTCAACTTCGGATGCAGCAATCCCCGCAATGACTTCAATTACTTCTGGAGCAATTTCAACCTTGCCAAGCCCACTATTATAGTCAGTCACTTCAAGCAATTGATTTTCTACTTCACTCATTCCAAGCACCTCCTATCTTCCTTTACATTATGAGTTCATTACATCATAAATTTCAAGGAATTTCGTATTAAATTCTCCTGAAACAAACTGATCATGAGAAAGTAATTTAAGGTGGAACGGAATTGTTGTATGAATTCCTTCAACAACAAATTCACTTAAAGCACGTTTCATTTTGTCAATTGCTTCTTCACGAGTTGGAGCGTGAACAATCAATTTAGCAATCATTGAATCATAGTATGGCGGAATTGAATAGCCTGGGTATGCCGCTGAATCAACACGTACTCCGAAACCGCCTGGTGCAAGATAGTTTTGAATCTTTCCAGCTGAAGGCATGAAGTTTTTCGCTGGGTTTTCAGCGTTAATACGGCACTCGATAGACCAACCATTGAATGTTACATCTTTTTGTGAAATCGATAACTTTTCACCAGATGCCACTCTGATTTGTTCTTTAATTAAATCGAAACCTGTTACCATTTCTGTAACTGGGTGCTCTACTTGGATACGAGTGTTCATTTCCATGAAGTAGAACTTACGAGCTTTATAATCAAAGATAAATTCAACTGTACCTGCACCAGAGTAGTTAACTGCAAGTGCAGCTTTTACAGCAGCTTGACCCATTTCTTCGCGTAGTTCGCCGTCAAGAGCTGGTGATGGAGTTTCTTCAACAAGTTTTTGTAAACGACGTTGAACTGTACAATCACGCTCTCCAAGGTGAATCGCATTGCCATGGTTATCAGCCATAACTTGGATTTCGACATGGCGGAAATCCTCGATGAATTTCTCGATATAAACACCTGGGTTACCGAAAGCTGTTGCCGCTTCTTGTTGCGTGATGTTGATGCCTTTAATCAGGTCTTCTTCTGTTCTTGCAACACGGATCCCTTTACCGCCACCGCCGGCTGTAGCTTTAATGATTACTGGGTAACCAATTTTACCAGCAAACTCTACACCTTCTTCAACGCTTGCGATAACACCTTCTGTACCAGGTACAATCGGAACATTCGCAGCTTCCATCGTACGACGTGCTACGTCTTTTGTACCCATTTGGCTGATTGCTTCTGGGCTTGGTCCGATAAACGTAATGTTTACGTCACGGCAAAGCTCCGCAAAGTCAGCATTCTCAGCAAGGAAGCCATAACCAGGGTGAATAGCGTCAGCCCCTGTTTTCTTCGCTACACTAAGAATATTCGTTGTATTTAAATAGCTATCTTTTGATAGTTTAGGTCCAATACAATATGCTTCGTCAGCAAGTTGAACATGAAGGGCATCTTTATCAGCTTCAGAATAAACTGCTACTGATTCAATCCCTAGTTCTTTACAAGCACGAATAATACGTACTGCAATTTCCCCACGGTTTGCAATTAATACCTTTTTAATCATTTTGGAACAGCTCCTCACTCAGGCTTTACTAAGAATAATGCTTGACCGTACTCTACAAGCTCGCCGTCTTTAACTAACACTTCAACGATTTCACCGTTTACTTCTGCTTCGATTTCATTGAAAAGTTTCATTGCTTCAACGATACATACGATTGAATCGCCAGTTACTTTATCGCCAGCTTTTACATATGCATCAGCGTCTGGTGATGGAGATTGATAGAAAGTTCCAACCATTGGAGAAGTGATTTTATGTAATCCTTCTGTATCTTGAGCTACAGCAGCTACTGGTGCAGCAGCTGGTGCCGGAGCAGCTTTTGGAGCTTCTACTGGTGCAGCAGCTGGTGCTGGAGCAGCTTTTGGAGCTTCTAC
>NZ_JBALMU010000158.1:0-1404 GCF_036962285.1 Bacillus sp. JJ634 | reverse complement strand
TGGTCTTCTGTCAAGAAAGTGGACAATAAAATTTGAGACTTTTACATAATAAATGCCTACCGCACTTCGTTTGGTCCGGTGCTCGAAATGACCAGTCGAAAAACCTGACTGCTCATTTCGAACACCCCACGGCTAAATTATGAGATTAATGCTTCTTCATTCTTGTGATACTTTCTCTCAAATTCGGTTGGTGAGAGATATCCTAAAGTCGAGTGTTTTCTTCTAAGGTTATAGAAGCTGCTAATGTAATAGTTTATAGCGTTTATGGCCTCTTCTCTTGTCTTAAATCGTCTTCTATAAATCAAGTCTTTCTTAATTGTGGCATGGAACGATTCAATACAAGCGTTATCATATGGATCTGCTTTTTTACTCATACTAACGACCATTTCACGCTCTTTCAAAATATCCGTATAGTCTTGCGAAGAATACTGGGAACCACGGTCTGAATGATGAAGTACCCCTTCCTCAGGCTGTCTTGTCATGATGGCCCTCTTTAAAGATTGAATGGATAGCTCTTTTTTTATATGTGACGCCAGGCTCCAACCAATAATCTTTCTTGAAAACAAATCCATCACGGAGGATAAATAAACCCAGCCTTCGAGTGTCCAGATGTATGTAATATCAGCTACCCAAACTTGGTTAGGCTTCTCTACGTTAAATTGACGATTTAGTCGATTAGGATACGTTTTGAAATCATGATTGGAATCCGTTGTAACGACAAACTTTTCTTTTGGGGTTGCCTTTAAACCCATTGTTTTCATCAGTCGAGCTACGTTTTTTTGCGAAATGGTATAGCCCCATTCGATTAAGTCATCATGGACTCTAGGGCTTCCATAGGTACCGAAACTCTCGTGGAATGACTTAGCGATCTTTTGTTTGATTTCTAAGCGATATTCTTCTCTTTCTGATGGAATACTAGATTGTTGTTTAAGCCATTTATAGTAGCCACTCGTTGACACCTTCAGTACTTTACACATCTTCGAAATCGCGTGTTCATTTGAGTGGGCTTGAACAAAGGCATAAACTACGCTTGGTTTTTGGTGAAGATGTGCATGGCCTTTTTTAAGATTTCGTTTTCCTCTCTTAATTGTTCTAATTCTTTTTCGTGCTGCTTTTTGAGTTTCTCGAGCTCTGTAGGGGTAATAAAAGTCTCGTTAGGCTTTCCACCATTGATTCTCGTTCTGTAATCTTTCACCCACCGACTAATTGTTTTCGGTGAAATTTCTAATTCATAAGAAAGTTCGGATGCTTTTCTCCCTTGTTCCACAACTAGCTTTGAAACATGGTCCTTGTACGCTTGATCGTAATGTTTAGCCAAAATGAACACGCCCTTTCTATAATGAATGATGATTGTATTATAAAATAAATCTCGTTTTAACGTGTCCACTTTTTAGACTAACCTCA
>NZ_JBALMU010000157.1:0-12632 GCF_036962285.1 Bacillus sp. JJ634 | reverse complement strand
GTTATAAAGGATTTGTTTCATCTATTTTCAAGAACTCGTACGACAATACTAGTTTTCTTAATGTAAGATAGAATCCTAATTTAACCGCTTACATAATCAAATGTAATTTACCTTATAATCTTCAAGGACACATCATAACACTATCTATGAACTGATAACGGTTAGTTATTGACTTCATCAACATTCAAGCAAATCCCCCCTTTAATGAATCAATAAAAATACTATTACATTTTTAGTATTTTTATTTGAAGCACTCTTAGTGTTGGATATAAAAAATGAATGGATACTTTTTGTATGCTTCAAACATTTGGTAATTATTACTATAAATGATTTTTGTGCTATAATACCAATACTTCCTGTTTATGGAACCATAACCTCAGGTTATGAATCTTTAAGAAATACTTTGGAGGTAAAAATGATGGATACTCGTTTATTAAAGTACTTTGAATCAATAGCTCGGAATAAAAACATAACTAGAGCTGCATCGGAACTACATATCTCTCAACCATCTCTTAGTAAACAAATGAAAATGTTCGAGCAAGAACTAGATTGTAAGTTGTTTAAAAGAAATACAAGAGAAATTACTTTAACAGATGCAGGAAAAGTATTATATAAGCATTCAGTACAGATTCTACAACAACTGAAAAATGCCACTAAAGAAATGGAAGATGTTAAGAATGTGGGTTTAGGTGAAATTAGCATTGGGGCTTATGTAACTAGTATTCCATGGTTATGTAAAATAATTCCTGAGTTTAAAAGGAAATATCCACATATACCTATTAAAATTAAGGAAATGGGAGCGGAGGAAATTGCGGAATCATTAAAGAAATATGATGTGCATATTGGAATCACTTCCAATTGCCAAGATACAGATGTATTAAAGTTTACTCCTGTTTTTGAAGAGCCTTTAGTATTAATTACTCCGCTACATCATCATTTGAATAATAGAGAAGAAATTAGTTTTACTGATCTAGACGGCGAGCCTCTGATTTTCTTCCCGAGCAATTATCATACACGCCAAATTACAATGGCTGCTTTTAATCAGCATGATATAAAACCCAATATTGCTTTTGAAACCAGCAGAACCAGCTCAATTATTAGCCTAGTCGCTTCTGAGTTAGGGAGTGCTTTAATATTCGAAAGCCATTTAAAGCCTGAAACAGAAAAAAATATTAACATAATTCAAGTGAACAATCCCATGATAAAAAGGACATTATATACTGCAATCCACCATGATAGGAATCTACCATCTATAATACATGAGCTGAACTCTCTCATTTCTCAGTTTTTTATCAGTAATCAAATCTCCCCTGAATATAGTATAAAAACTTAATTTGTATCGTAACAATCCACCTCTGTAGCTCTAGAAGTGAAGAGCGCCGGGTAGTAAGGTAAGGATTTCAATAAGGGTTTCAGAAACACCGAAAAGCAAATTAGCTGAGGCAGGTGGAATTCCTGCCGGTGAAAATCCGTAGGGAAGCGTGTTCTCCCCTAGCCTATGCTTAACGATTGTGAGTGCGGGTTCGAATCCCGTCAGAGGCATTTCCATTACTCATACGTATCAATTGACTATTATTGGTACCCTTTTGACAAAAAATATGTTCGTTCATACATAAACGAATCACTATATTTTTCGTTTCAAAAGATAATTCAAAAAAGTGTACGGATTACTTTAATGACCGTACACTTTTTCTTTGTTTGATAAACAAGCTCTCATTTAAGAATGCCGTAGAATGATTCGATACAAGCGTTGTCATAATAGTTCCCTTTACGGCTTATGCTGCTTGTCATATGGTACTGTTTTAATAGCTTCTGATATTCAGAGGAAGCATAGTTTCTCATCATTTTCTTTTAAATAACGGACTTTTTCAATGGCCTCTTTAGCCATAGGAGTGGTTACCGTTCAATTTCAAACGTAAATTCCCTCTCCTTATATTCTCTCTCCTTAAACATCCGTTCTACAAATTGAACATTTTTATCGCTCATAAACAAAACAGTAGATGATCTTGTTCCATAATCCGGAGTTTGAATAAATAGCGGAGAAAGCTTTCGTTCCCATTCTAAAGAAACACCCGTATTTGGCAATTCTTCATCTGGAGCAGGGTCCGCATATTGCAAGCTCGAGAATAAACAGTCTTTCAATGTTTCAGTTGAACCTCTCAAACATCTTTCCAATCCTTCTTTTCCTTTACGTACTTTTGGCCACGGCGTATCCAACAAATGATTGCTCAGTCCATACAGCCCAGGTTTTAACAAGCGAATTTCATTTTCTATGTTCGAATAATAGTAAAGGGAACTTCCATCCCCAACGATTAAGTTAAATCCAGGATATTGATCACGATGCTGTTGAATCATTTGCACATACTGTTGAGGCTGATTGTCTCCTATTAAGAATTGACCAACTAATTCTCCACGAGAACGCATATTGCCGTTTTCATTATCTGGGTCACGATAATTGGTAAGGGCCGCAAAACGACCTTGTTTAGTGACCCCCATCCATGTTCCCATTTTTTCTAAATCCCTGCCTGCCAACACATGCGATGCGTCCTCCCAAAAAGACGCCTGTGCGGTCGGTCTTTCATAAAATTCATCCCGATTGGCAGCAACAACTAAGTCATACCGTGAATCCATTTTATAAGCGAAATTTATCAAACACATATCTGTCACTCCCTTCTACATATCGTTTCTGTTACAAAAAACTATTTGCTTTAAAATAATCGAGATATCGAATTAAATAACCAAATCCGACTGTAAATAATGCGCAAGTAAATTCGCTGTATGCTTTAACGAAGAAAGATGTGTCCGCTCAAACGCATGAGACGCATCGATTCCAGGGCCAATTAATCCATGTACAATATCATGTCCGGCTCGAATCGCTGCGGACGCATCGGAACCATAATACGGATAAATATCGACTCGATAATCAATCGCATGAGCTTTCGCTAGGGATACAAGATGTTGACGCAGCTTATAATGATATGGCCCTGATGAATCTTTGGCACAAATGGAGACGCTGTACTCATCCGTCGCTTGCCCGTCTCCAATTGCTCCCATATCAACCGCTATGTATTCAACGACTTCAGCTGGAATATTCGAATTTCCTCCATACCCAATCTCTTCATTGTTAGAAATGAGAAAATGCGTCGTATGTGATAAAGAAATGGCTCCCGTTTGAATGCGCTCAATGATATGAAGCAAAATGCCGACACTTGCTTTGTCATCTAAATGTCGAGATTTAATAAAACCGCTCTCTGTTACTTCTACACGCGGTTCAAATGAAACAAAATCTCCAACAGAAATACCGAGAGCTTCTGTTTCAGCTTGGGATTTTACGACTTCATCAATCCGTACTTCGATTGCTTCTTCATCACGCTTCACCTCTCCTGCATTTTTATACACATGAACAGATGTCTGATGAATTAAAATCGTTCCTGTATACGCCTTCCCTTCTGCGGTATGAATTGTACAATATTCCCCTTCAACGGAATTCCAGCGAAACCCTCCAATCATCGCTAATTTCAAGCGGCCATTTGGTTTGATTTCTTTTACCATCGCACCTAATGTATCCACATGGGCCGTCAACAAACGATGTCTATTCTGGTCCTTTCCTTGTATCGTCGCCAGCAAAGCCCCTTTATTCGTTAGCTGATACGAAACATGATTTCTCTTCATAAACGCAGCAACATAAGCAATCGCCTCCTCTGTATACCCCGATGGACTTGGAATAGCGACTAACTCTTTTATGTAGAAAACAATTTCATTTTCATCAATCATAGAAACCAAAATCAACACTCCCTTTCTTCGTACACTCAGTATACCGTTTTTTACTTGGAGGAAAAAGCAACGCTCCATAGCAAATGGCCGATTCAGCAAACGAACCGGCTGTTTGTTGACTATTTAATTGGTTTTTCAGCTGTTACTGCTACCTTCGACCAATCTACATGGACACTGCCTGCTTCAAGCTCCAAATCTCGTACCCGTTCGTTCACTCCTAGAAATCCATAGCGAAATAAAGTAGGAATAAGCGGTGCCTCTTCTTTAATCAATGCTTGCCATTCTTTATAAACCTCTGCACGATACTCATTATTAAACGCCTCTACTGAAACTCCTTTTTGCAAAAGCTCATCATTCTTCTCATTGACCCAACGAGTATAATTAAAAGCGGCGTCCCTTGCCCACAGGCCGGATGGATCAGGATCCGAACCAACACCAAAAGCAGCTTGATATAGATCAATCTTTTGATCATCTTTTTTCAAGCGATCATAAAAAGAGTTAAACTCATGAAGCCTTCCTTCTAACAATTGGACATGTAGACCAACATCCCGCCATTGCTGAATATAGTACCGAGCTAATGGTTCCGCTGCATCTCCGCCAGCCATTGAGGCAAAATTAAGTACAAATTTCTTTCCTTTTGGGTCCTCCCGAAAGCCGTCACCATTTCGATCCACATAACCTGCTTCATCTAATAACTTCTTTGCTTTTTCAGGATTATACGTATACCCTGCAAGACTTGCATCATAATAATTAGGCTGTGTAGGCGGAATCACCGTATTCGCTTGAAAACGAAGTCCTTTATATAAAAATCGTCCGACTTCATCATTATTAATCGCATAACCGATTGCCTGACGAACACGTTTATCTGACAATTTCGTCCCGCCCATTACATTTTCTTTCTTGTCTAAATCATAATGACCTAGCTTAAAACCGATATACGTATAGGTTGATTCCATTTGTCCAAGAAGATTGACATTGGTTAACTTCTTTGCTCCCTCATACAAATCAGCTGAAATCTTAGCAACATCAATTTTTCCAGCTTGCAACGCCTTAACGGCTGTGGTTGAGTTCACAACAGATAGAGAAATACGATCAAGCTTCGGCTTTCCTTTCCAATAATCATCAAAAGCTTCAAACTCAATCGCTTCCCCCTGAACAATTTTCTTTACTTTAAATGGTCCAAAACCGATTGGATGTTGACGGATTTTCGCAGAAGCTGACATTTGTGCGACTGGAATATCCCCTAAATACTTTTTATGAAGCGGATACGTCCACACCCCTGTTAAAATCGATGGATTGGCTTCTTTAAAGGTTAACGAAACCCGATTTCCAGCCACTTTAATACCAGAGATACGCTCTGCTTTTCCTGCATGATATTCATCCATTCCAACAATATTTTGAAAAGTTGTATCATACCGTGATCCGTTATAATTAGGGTGACCAATCGTTAAATAAGCAAACTCTAAATCTTCTCCTGTTACAGGGTTGCCATCATGCCACTTAACACCATCTCGAATCGTAATCGTCATCGTTTTATAGTCTTTAGACATTTCATATGTCGCGGCACCCTCTTGAGTAAATTGCGAGTTTTCATCTGTCGCGAGCAGTGCTTCATCAAAAAATTGCAAGATTTCCGCATCATACGCATTTTCAAAAAAAACTCCATTTAATATTCCTTCGAACGGACTGTCTGCGACTAAACCATAATTCAAATGACCACCTTCAAGTGCATTGGTCGTGTTCGTTGTTTTTGTTAAAAACGTCTGACTCGTTCTAACACCTGCCACTTCTTGATGGACTTCCTCTATCTTTTGTCCCGATTGACAAGCTGCTAATAATATGAAGCTTATGAATGTACATAATACTTGATAGCCTTTAGCGTTCATAAAAAACCTTCCTCTTGTTGTTCGTTATCTTCTTTGTCTAGCGTCCGTCGCACGTTTAATCGCTTGACCGACAAAATTGATACTTAACATCATCATAAGAATCATGACGGAAGCTGGCAGCCATACCCACCATTTATGCTCTAACACATCCGGATTTCTTGCATAGCTAATGAGCGTTCCAAGACTCGGTGTACTTTCTGGCAATCCAAATCCTAAATACGTTAAAGCTGATTCAAGCCCAATATTCCCTGCTAAGTTCAAAATAAAATTCACGATAATAATCGAACTTACATTAGGAAAAATTTGAAAGAACATAATCTTCCAATGCGGAGTTCCTAACGTTTGTGAAGCTTGCACATAATCTAATTCCCGCTCCGCTAACACTTTGGAACGAATCAATCGTGCCTTGCCCGTCCAATAAAACAAAGTCATCACTAAAATAAACGACCATATTGTAAATTCGGGAATAATCGTTACTAGCACAATAATAAACATCGTCGTCGGTAAAGAGATGATAAAATCAATAATGCGCATGACAACATGGTCAGTCACTCCGCCGAAATAACCAGCCACAAGCCCCGTTGTTAACCCGATCAAAGCGGTTAACAATGTAATACAAAAGCTAATCGTAAACGAATTACGCGTTCCAATAATTAATTGACCAAATACATCTCGTCCGCCATAATCCGTCCCTAACCAATGCTCCAGAGAAGGAGGTTGATGAAGAGCTCGTAAGTTAATTCGAGCAATCTCTTCTGCATCCATAACAAAAGCCGCGCTGTACACAAAGAGCAGGATGGAAACTAAGAAAATGAACGAGCCCATCGCTAGACGGTCTTTTTTCATTTGCTGCCAAATTAGCTGTCTTCCAGAAGGTGTTATTTGTATAGGTTGTCCATGTTTTTCTGTATTTACGTTCAATTCCATTACTCGCTTCACCTCTCCTTAGTCAATCCGTATACGCGGATCAACTATACTTAGAATAATATCGGACAGAAGAGTCCCCAATAGGGTAGCAAAGCCAGTCATCATGACAACAGCGGTAACAACACTAAAATCACGAGCATGAACAGAGCTCAGAAATAATTGACCGATGCCTGGATAATTAAAAATCGTCTCAATAATTACCGCTCCACCCACTAAGCCCGTAATTTCATAGCCTAAAAAAGCCGCAATCGGTAAAAAAGAGTTTCGTAATACATGATGAGTATAAATATTTGTTTCTGGTACGCCTTTCGCTTTTGCTGTTCGAACAAAATCCTTCATTTTATTATCAATGACTTCATTCCTTAAATATTGAATAATAACCGTTGTAGAAACAATTGCCGTACTAAACGCCGGTAAAATCATATGATTAATTTTACTCAGTACATAGGCAAACGTCCCTTCTTCCACTGTAGGATTAACGCTTCCCCCCGTCGGAAATAAATCAAGGGAAAAACCGAATACAAAGAGCATAATAATCGCAAAGATAAACATAGGAGTCGCAAAGCCTATATACGTATAGCCTGTAATCACTTTATCAATCCATGAATCGCTGTACCGTCCACTTATTAACCCCAGTGGTATAGCGATTAAATACGTAAAAATTAAAGTCAAGAGAGCTAAATTCACTGTATTCCAGATTCGGTCTTCAATCACATCCGTTACTTGTACTTTATGTGTGTACGATACTCCCCAATCTCCCTTTGAAACATTGCTCACCCATCGAATATATTGTTCATACCAAGGATCATTTAATCCCATCTTTTCTCGCTGTGCTTCAATCACATCTGGATTAGCTCGCGGATCAATTTCTCTGCCTCCTAAAGCATCGCCCGGCATTGCTTTAGCCATCATAAATACAAGAACACTTAAAATAAATAACTGCGGAATCATCATCAATAACCGGCGTACAATAAATTTCCACATAGGTTGCCTCTCACCTCCTATGGCAATGCTACTTTATGTGTGGCACTAATCGGCTTTAAATCATACGCTCGTCCATTTTCATCGAAGAAGGTAGAATACAATTGCTTGTATTCTTCAGCTACCTGTTTCCGAAGCTTTATTTTTTGCCCGCGAGCATCAGGTGATAAATCGGGAATCGCGGCCATTAACCGTTTCGTATAAATATGCTGTGGATTTTTGTAAATATCTTGACTCGTCCCTTCCTCCACTAACCGCCCGCGATACATCACACCAATGCGGTCACACATATGCCGAATGACACCAAGATCATGCCCTACAAATAAATACGTTAACTGAAATTCTTTTTGCAAATCTTGAAGAAAGTTCAATACTTGTGCTTGGACGGATACATCCAAGGCTGACACAGGTTCATCCGCAATAATCAATTTAGGCTTCAACGTTAAAGAACGAGCGATACCAATCCGCTGACGCTGTCCACCCGAAAATTCATGTGGATATTTATAAATAGAATCTGGATTTAGCCCCACTCTTTCTAAATACTGCTGCACGATTTTTCTCTCTTCCGTTACCGATACACGTTCAAAATTTCGAATCGGCTCCGCAATGATATCCAGCACGCGCTTTTTCGGGTTTAAAGAGGAATATGGATCTTGAAATATCATTTGAATATCTTTACGAAAAGGCTTCATTTCTCCTCTGCTCAAATACGTAAGATCTTTGCCTTGAAACGTAATGGTTCCAGCAGTCACCTGGTGCAACTTTACAATGGCCTTTCCTGTTGTGGATTTGCCGCTTCCCGACTCGCCAACAAGCCCGTACGTTTCTCCTTGCTGTAATTCAAAAGAAACACCATCCACCGCCCGAACATGGTCTACTACTGTATGAAATAAACCGCCTCGAATTGGAAAATAAACTTTTATATCTTCTACTTTTAGCAACGTCATCGAATCGCTGTACCTCCTTCTTTCGGAAAATGAAACTGTTTATAACAAGTGCAGCGAACAAAATGACCTGGTTCCACTTCATGAAGCCTCGGAAATTGCGCATGCGATTGCATAGAAATCCATGGAATCCTCTCTTTAAACCGACAGCCGCTTCTGTTAATTTTCGCAATAGGCGGCACCATCCCTTGAATTACATGCAATCGATTCTTTTCTTTCGTCACAGTAGGGATAGAGTGAAGCAAAGACTTTGTATAGGGATGAAGCGGCCTCTCCAATATTGTTTTTACACTTCCTTTTTCAACAATTTGTCCCGCATACATAACAATCACTTGATCGGCAATCTCTGCGACAACGCCTAAATCATGGGTAATAAAGATAATACCCATCTTTGTTTTTTGTTGAATGTCTTTTAATAAATCTAGAATTTGTGCTTGGATGGTTACATCTAGTGCAGTGGTTGGTTCATCGGCAATAACAAGGGAAGGAGAACAAGCTACGGCAATTGCAATCATCACTCTTTGGCGCATTCCTCCTGACAATTCATGAGGATATTGCTTATAGGTGCGTTTTGGATATGGAATCCCGACTTGTTCAAGCAGAGTAAGCGTTTTAGCTTTTTGCTGTTTCTTTGATAAATCTGTATGATAATGAAGACTTTCTTCTATTTGTTTACCAACTGGCATAAGGGGATTTAATGCCGTTAACGGCTCTTGAAAAATCATGCTAATATGTCGACCGCGAACTTTATTTAACTTCGATTCTGCTGCGTTCAATAAGTTTGTCCCTTTATATATAATAGAACCTTCTGATTTTGTTCGCTTTTTATCGTGCAATTGCATGATAGATAAAGCAAGTGCACTCTTACCGCAGCCGGACTCTCCTACAATGGCAACAATTTCATTTTCATGAACGGTAAAAGATAAATCGTCAACAGCTGCATAATATTGATCATCAATACAAAATGAGGTTGTTAGGTTTTCTACTCGCAGGAGTTCTTTTTCCATGCCTATCCCCCTAACCGTTTTTATAACATTACTCAACTTTTAACACTTTTTGGTTACTTTCTCAAATAATTACTGTTATTTTTGATCATTTTTATTTTTTTATACCTTTTGAACAACAAAAAAATCGAGTATTTACTCGATTTTTCATAAAGACCAAACAAGGTCGTTTCCAATAGTATCGGCAATATATTGTGTATCTGTTCTCCGCTTCTTTCTAGCTTGTGCTCGTTCCTTCGCTGATTCATATAGCGCTTTCTCCGTTTCTGTTTCTGAAATTAAACGAGGAACAGGAATAGGTTTTCCCTTTTCATCAATCGCTACAAAAGTTAAAAAAGAAAGAGCGCATAAATTTTGAACACCGCTTTGCAAATCTTCAGCTACTACTTTTACAACCACTTCCATGGAGGTGTGGCCTGTATAGGTAACAAAGCTTTCTAAACAAACCGCATTGCCTTCAGAAATTGGATGCAGAAAATCCACCGAATCCGTTGAAGCCGTTACAACATGCGACCGAGCATGGCGCATCGCTGAAATAGCTGCTATGTCATCAATTTGCGCCATTAATTTCCCTCCAAACATCGTACCAATATTATTTGTGTCTGGAGGAAGAACGATACTTGTTTTAACAACTAGAGAGTCCCGGCATTTTTTTGTTTTTTCCATGATGACACACCCCTTTTTGTCGACCTGTAGTATCACTCAATCTCCCCCCTTAAGGGATTCTAATTGTGAATGAACGGCAGTCATCTCCTAAAGGCTTTATTAAATATCGCTTTAGATTCACAAGCTTATTATAGCCAACATAAAAGAAAGCTATTGCTCATTTTTTTAGCAATAGCTTTCTTGAATTTTTTCAAATATCTGTTTGACAGGGAAGTGTGTAACTATTTGTCTCTAGATGCAGCCGCATTTAAAAGAGAATCGAGCTCTTGACTTGCTTGAACCGCCAGCTGACTTGTAAAGCCAAAATCTATAGCTAATCTAATCATTTCTTGTCTTTTTTCCTCAATTTTTTCATTAATTAGTTCAGCATATAGCTTCTCCATCATTCATTTCCCACTTTTCAATATATTTACAAAAATATCATAATAGATAATTAGCCCCAAATCAATCTAATCTATTCCTTGTAATTGTGAGAAATTTGTAAACATCATTTAAATAGGAATACATTTCTTGAATATTTTGTGACAATCCGAACGTAAACAAATCAACCTTCACTATGTCATCCATGAGGAAGAGGAGTGTTGATCGGGTTTATTGACAACAAGCTTATATTCATCTTCTAATACTCTTAATGGAACATCATATNNATAATTTATCAATTAACAGCGCTTTTCTCTCTTCAATCTTTTTAAATAATTCCATATGTATAACCCCTTTCTATTCTGTTTATGTGATACCTGAACCTCTTCAACATTCCATATTCCAGCTATATTCAGCGCATATTTAAAAAGCCTCTTCTTATCCAAGAAGAGGCTACTGTATTCATTCGACTCTTCTTATCTTCCAAGCAGCTGCTTGTTGGATGTGGCACAGTTCCTATAACAGGTCTGTTGCCGAGGCTTCAAAGGGCCAAATCCCTCCACCTCTCTGGATAAGAATTAAAAAGTAATATGAAAGTATATAAATACTATATGATTAGTAAATAAATGTCAATATCAACATAAGAAATCGTTTGCTCAACTATGCTAGCATAACCCAAATGAAAAAAGAGTGCAAGTGCACTCCTTTCTCAAAGTTCTATTCTAATACTGTATTTTTCGTTTCTTTACCGAAAGCAACCGCGATGACACCGATTAATATGGCAACGGTAAAAATCGTAAAAATCGTACTAATCGATGTATTGGCAGCTACTAAGTACCCGACTAATAACGGCCCTAAAATTCCTCCGATACGTCCAATAGCCGCTGCCATCCCTGCTCCTGTTCCCCGAATCACTGTTGGATATTGTTCCGGAGTATAAGCGTATAAAGCTCCCCATGCACCTAAGTTAAAGAAAGAAAGAAGAATTCCTGATGTAATTAACAACGGCAGTTCTTCAGCTGTTCCAAAGAAATAAGCGCTCACTGCCGTACCAATTAAATAAGTAATTAACACAAATTTACGACCCATTTTTTCAATAAACCAAGCGGCTGTAAAATAACCTGGAAGCTGCGCAAGCGTCATAATTAACACATATTCAAAGCTTTTAATTAAGCTGAACCCTTTCATCAGCATCACACTTGGTAACCATAGAAACATGCCGTAGTAAGAGAATACAACACAAAACCAAAGCACCCATAAAATGAGGGTTTGTTTGGAATACTCTTTCGCCCACACTTTTTTCATATTTTGAAGCATCGATTGTTTTTCCTTCGGCTTCAACTCTTCATACTTCGGTGAGTCTGGTAAACTAAAACGCAGGTATACCGCATAAAAAGCTGGTAACGCACTTAAGATTAAAGCAATTCTCCAGCCGTATGTCGGAATAATAAAATAAGAAATAAGAGCCGATAAAATCCAACCTAACGCCCAAAAACTTTCTAATAAGACGACGACTCGTCCACGTTTGCTCGGTGCTACACTTTCACTTACAAGTGTAGATGCGACAGGAAGCTCTCCTCCCAGCCCCATGCCGATGAAAAAACGCAAAATTAAAAATAAACTAACCGTCCCTACTAATGCTGATAACCCGCTTCCGATAGAAAAAAGTAAAAGCGTAATAATTAAAATATTTTTACGTCCTACTTTATCCGCCATTGCTCCAAACAATAAAGCCCCGACAGCCATCCCAATTGATTGCGTACTTCCAATCCATCCAGCTTGTACATCAGTCAGGTTCCATCCTTCTTCCACTTTCAAAGCCGCAATAATAAAGGAGAGCATCCCCACATCGAGGGCATCAAACATCCAAGCTGCCCCAGCGATCCCTAACAACTTGCGACCTGCTATCGGTTTTGTTTTTTTATCCATGATAATTCCTCCTGATGAACTTCCGTAACCCTAAAAAAATTCCTGCTATTATATTTTTATCCCATTTCTATTTTATCTATTATTTTTGTTCATGACCATAGTAAATACAACTGTCATGACAAAAATATAGACATTTTTTAAAATCTATCATAGAGTGTTGA
>NZ_JBALMU010000156.1:0-2144 GCF_036962285.1 Bacillus sp. JJ634 | reverse complement strand
GTAAAGGAGAGGAGGCTTATTTTTCTGAAAAAAGCCTCCTCTCCTTTACTCGTTATTAGTCAATCTGGATAAGCTCACAATTTTTTGAGGGAAAGCAGATTGTAACGGTTGTCCCTTGCCCTTTTGAGCTTTGGAAATCAATGCTTCCATTATATTTCTCTATTATATGGCAGCAAATCATTAAACCTAATCCTGTCCCGTTGCTTTTTAAAGAATAAAAAGGAGTGCCAAGAGACTTTATTTCCTCTTCTGACATTCCGTCACCATAATCGATTACTTTCATTTCTACGAATTGATTTTTACTTTTTGCCTTAACAATAACGGAATCCCCAATTTTGGAAGCCTCAAGGGCATTTTTAATAATATTGATCATTAATTGTTTATACTCTATGTTGTTAGCGCAGATATAGCAATCTTCACTTACTTGTAAATCAATCTTATTATCACGTAAAAGCCCATATGATTTAAGTAAATCTGTTACACTTTGAAGAACGTTATGAACATTTACGATTTCCAGTTTTTTATCTTTATCTGGCTTTGCAATCGTTAAAAATTGAGAAATAACTTCTTCGGCCGTATTTAATTCGTCAATCATTAGAGTAAACGTTTCTCTTATATCCTTATTAACTGGACAATCTTTTTCACTGTAGAGCTGCAAAAACCCTTTAACAACTGTCAAAGGATTTCTAATTTCGTGTGCAACAGCAGCTGCTAATTGTCCTGTTGTCTTTAATCGTTCTGAATGTTGTAATTGCTCGTAATATAATTGCTGTTTTTTTATACGTTCGTACGATACATGATAAATGAGATAGATAATGACTTGACTTCCTATAAAGTTGACAGCATTGCCTGCTAAATCTCCCTTTATATGAGAAAACTGATTGCTTTGATCCATTCCTATAATATAACTAAATGTACCTATTATTAAGAGTGTGTTTAAGATTAAAGAAAAATAAAACAGCTTTGAATCAAAAAATAAAATAGAAATGGCAGGAATAAGGCATAGGAAAATAAAGGTAGACCAAGCGCCTGGATATAAAAAGAAAACGGTATACAGGAAAGTGGATGCCGTGATAATAATAACAATTCTAAAACTATGATTTTTATACTTCGGATAAAGCCATAAACATGTAAATAGAATGATAGCAAGAACACTATGTAAGATGTAACCTAAATCAAATCCACCCAAGCGTGGATTATCCAATAATAAACCCATGATCATTACAGCTGTCCAGATGAGCACTACCGTATAATATAGTTTTTTATTCATTTGAGGATAAAACTCCTTCATACATACTCCTTTTGTTGTTTGTCATTTTAAGTCGATTAACATTTTCTAATATGCTAGTTTAAAGTTTTCTAATTATAAAAAGCTGTACTATTCAACCATAATAACATAAATGATTAAATGATTTGGGAAAAATTTATGATTGACAGGTGACAAAATATTATGTTGTATGGAGGAATTAGAGTTGCTGTTAGAAAAGGATAATCATGAGTCTTATTCATATAAATGAAAGGCTTAGTTAAAGATAAATAAAAAACCTAGATCCATTTGGTCTAAGTTAAGAAGTTTCTTTATTTAACTTGTTTGATTAATAAATATGTTTGATGCTGGATAAGCAAATGGAAAAGGGCTTTTGTTTTTCATCCTTTAAAGACAGTCTTTGTTCAAGGAGGTTCAGGCTATAAACACGTCCTTTGAAGGTTTGTAAGGCTCCGTTTGTATAATAATCAATCGTAATAGGTCTATTTTCCGTTAGCTTTTTTAGGTACATCTATATCCTCCTTATGATAAGTAATGGTTTACACAATTCCACTATAGAATAATTCTTTTAAGATAGGATGAAGAACATGTTAAAGATATTTATAGATATTGGAAGGCGTTACCTGCGCTAAGCAATAAATGTATTCATTTTATACAAAGAGATGTGTTTCAATATCAAGTGAATGAAGTTGTCGAAAGTTGTTATCCCACGCTTAACGGGCAGTAAGACCCCCACCTCAAGCTTATGAGGAACCTAAGAAGATAGGTGGGGGACAAACTACTCGTAAAGGTCCGATTGGTGAGATACAGTGAAACTTACCTTTGCGATTTTCAAAGGTAAGCTTTCACCAATCAGGTTCGTACGGTCACTTGATTG
>NZ_JBALMU010000155.1:0-10948 GCF_036962285.1 Bacillus sp. JJ634 | reverse complement strand
TTCCCTCCGAATGTTCTTTCTTCTATCAAAGCGTTTTAACTTTTACATCTAAATAAATTTAATATGCCTCTTCTTCCTCTAATCCATCACTATATATTTCACCATCCCCCTCTTCTTCAAATTCTTCCGTTTCCTCCTCATCCGAATAATCTTCATCTAATTCCTCTTCTATATATACATCGTTATTTTCATAGCTTTCATCTGCTTCATAAGAATCGGAGTCTTCGTTCCAATCTTCTTCATATTCGTTTTCTTCCTCATAAATCTCTTCTTCATAAGTATCTTCCTCATCTATTGTTTCCTCTTCGTATTCGTAACCGTTTTCTTCATACAAGCTATCTTCTTCTTCTGAAGCATTATACCAGTCATCTGGGATATCATAGTAGGAGTTGTTCTCATCTGAATAATCTCCTCCATCAAAATACCAGTCATCGCTATTCTCCAGCTCTTCTTGATAATGTAAATAGCCCTCATCGTTATAAAATAGATTATTTAGTTCTTGTTCAGATAACGGTGTAGTAATCCAATCTGTAATTAATGAATAAATTGAATTTATCGGAATACTAAACCCGATAGATTCCTCCCCCATTACTTTAGCAGAATTGATTGCAATTACTTTCTCCGTTTTTAAGGATACAAGTGGACCTCCGCTGCTACCAGAAGCGATTTGTGCTGACATTTGATAAATATTTTCATAAGCACGCTCCCCAATATAAAAACTGCGATTCACTCCTGTTATATGGCCTAAAGTTGCGGTATTACGCAAGCCTAATGGGCTTCCTAAAGCAAGTACTTCTTCTCCAAGTGAAGCACTTTCGGTTGTTTCTATGGGAAGAAAGTTACCTCCAGCTAAATCGGGCACTCTAACAACTGCAACATCCGTATTATTAGAGTATCCAATCACGGTTCCACTATATTCATGATTTGTACTATCTTGAACGGTTACGTATATAGAACCTTCCACAACATGGGCATTTGTTAATATGTCCCCTTTTTCATTAATTAAGAAACCAGAACCTTGGCTTGCTTCTGTATAGATGGTTACTACTTTTTGTAATGATTCTTCAATCACTTGAGAGACATCTTTTTGAACTTTTTCTATGATTTCACTAGCGGGTAAAGCTTCAGCCTTAATTTCTTCTGTTTTCTTTTCTGTTTCCTTTTTGTCTTCTTCTACTTTCGTTGAATCTACTACAGCTGTTGTTTTAGGCATTTTTTGATAATCATTTGGATAAAAATAGTTCCATAATACAAAGCCAAAAGTAGTCATACTACCTAAAGCTAAGATTATAAGAAATGGAATCCGCTTTGATCCTCTGATTTTTTTACCACAATGTGGACAAAAACTCCCCCGACTTTCAATAGTATTACCGCAAGAATGACATTCCAAATTTACCACCTGCTTCATATAAGTCTTTTAGACTATTATATTTTAATAATAGAATTTGTTCTATATTGTTTACTATTACTTGAACATTTTTTTAGTTGTGAAATAAATAGATATACATGATTTTTAACATTTGAAGGTGGATTAATATATTCTAACGAGGTTTTTATTTAAATATAAAATAGCATTGCTACTTCTTACTTTTCTAGCTCATTAAGTTAAAAATATCGAGTTCTCTATTTCTAGTTACTTTTCGGTCCTAAAATCCTATTTATACATATATTTTCTTATTGAATAGGAGTGTTGCAGCATATCTGAATTGACAACTGTAGTAAAAGAACGTCGCTCGGCTAATAACTTTTTAGAAAACCAACCGATTTCCATAAATGAATTAAATGAAATGTTTGAATTAACGAAGTTTGCTCCTTCTGCAAACAATTTACAGCATGCAAAATATATTGCTGTTTTAAACACACACATAAAGGAACAAATTAAAGAAGCTGCTGGTCAATATAAAGTGTCGACCGCTTCCGCTGTGATTCTTGTACTTGGTGATAAAAAAGCTCACCAAAACGTTGCGCAAATTTATGAAGGGTTACTCCATTTAGGCATTATGGACCAACGAGAATATGAGGAGACTGTTAGCAGCATTATAACGGATGCAGAAACAAAAGGAGAAAAATTTCAAAGTGAGGAAGCGATTCGAAACGCTTCTCTTTCAGCCATGCAATTTATGCTCATTGCCAAAGACAAAGGCTGGGACACTTGTCCAATGATTGGGTTTGATCAAGCAAAAGTACGAGAAATCTTAAACATTACCAACCAATATGAAATTGCACTAATGATTACAATTGGAAAAGAAAAAACAGCCAGCAGGCGACCACGAGGATATCGTAAACCTGTTACGGAATTTGTTACATATATAAAAAAAACGAAGAACAGTTTGAAAGCTGTTCTTCGTTTTTTTATTTCTTAAGGTTTAACGGCATTCCCTTCTTCCACAATATGATGAAGTAAATGAGCAAGATGATGAACTGGACCATACTCTTCACTTTCTTCCTCTTCTTCTAATTCATCGATACCGTGTAAATATAAAGCCATAAATTCGTAAAAATCATTTTGAGAAAATGAATAAAAATCTGATGGATCTTCCGCATCCTCTTCATACTTCAATACGAGATGAGATACATCCCCTTCCTCATCTTCCGCATCCAAAAATAAGAAAAATCCGATATTTGTATCGAGTTCGAATAATCTTCGGATTCCACCACTTGTTGATTTTTCAAACTCAGCTTCTGTTAATTTTTGAACTTGCATGCTGTCTACATTATCTTCTTGATGAAATCCAACAATAAAAGTATTCATTGTAACCTCCCATTAGTCTTCAGAATACTACTAGTATGTCCTCTCATTTTATTTTTACAAGTTCATTTCTAAAACAATGGGACAATGATCACTGCCTAGAATATGACTATGTATATCAGCATCTATTAAATCATTTTGCAAGCGCTCTGATACGATAAAGTAATCAATACGCCAACCAATATTACGTTCGCGCACTTTCGCCATATAAGACCACCACGTATACGCCCCTTCTTTGTCTGGATAAAAATAACGAAATGTATCTAGAAAGCCTGCTGCCAGCAAGTCTGTCATTTTCTCTCGTTCTTCCATTGTAAATCCTGAATTCCCTATATTCGATTTAGCATTTTTTAAGTCATGCGGTTGATGAGCAACATTTAAATCCCCGCAATATACAACAGGCTTGACTGCATCAAGCTCAACTAAATACGCACGAATTTTATCTTCCCACTCTAAGCGCTCGTCCAATCGCGATAAATCTCGCTTTGCATTAAGGGCATACACATTGACCATATAAAACGTATCAAATTCTAGTGTAATAATTCTTCCTTCCGGTTCCTCTTGCTCATCACCTACACCATATTTTACCGATAAAGGTTGTTGCTTCGTAAAAATGGCTGTACCCGAGTACCCTTTCTTAAGAGCATAATTCCAATATTGATGATATCCTTCTAATTCAAGCTCGATTTGTCCCTCCTGAAGCTTTGTTTCTTGTAAACAAAAAATATCTGCATCTACTTCTTTAAAATAATCTAAAAATCCTTTCTTTACACAAGCTCGTATGCCATTTACATTCCATGAAACTAATTTCATATTTTGTCTTCTCCTTGTTGCTATCTTTTTCTTATACTATATCCGATTATTATCGTGAAAACAAAAACCAAACATGGATAGAGCTTGAACTCTACCCATGTTTGGTTTAAAAAGCAGGGACCGCTGTCGTTTCAACTAAAGATTCATATAACTCAATATATGCTTTTGATGATGCATCCCAGCTATAGTCGAACCTCATCGCTCTTTCGGCAAGATTTTGCCATTTTTTCGGCTGAAAACGATATAAACCAACCGCTCTCTCAATCGTATATAGCATATCATGCGCATTATAATTCGTGAAACTAAACCCATTTCCTTCATTTGTAAACTCATTATAAGGAATGACCGTATCTCGAAGCCCACCCGTTTCTCGCACAATCGGCAACGTTCCATAGCGAAGTGCGATTAATTGTCCAATGCCGCATGGTTCAAATTGAGACGGCATCAGGAATAAATCAGAACCTGCATAAATTCGCCTCGATAATTGTTCATCGAAATATGTCTGAACGGATACCTTATCCGGATACTGCGCTGCTAAATCTCGCAGTGCAGATTCATAATAGGCATCTCCTGTACCAAGTATAACAAGTTGAACATGTTGACTCATAATTTCATGAAAGACACGAAGAACTAAGTCTATTCCTTTTTGTTCAACGAGACGAGTAACCATTGAAATAACGGGTATTTCATCATTTACAGGAAGATGTAAATCTTTTTGAAGCTTTCGTTTATTCTCCATTTTTCCTGCATATGTTGTATATGGTTTAAATAAGGAAGAATCCAGCCTTGGATTATACACTTCATAATCGACGCCATTAATAATACCTTGCAGACGATTATTTCGTTTACGAAGAAATCCATCAAGTTGTTCACCGTAATAACCCGTTTGGATTTCTCCCGCATAACTTGGACTAACAGTTGTTAAATAATCAGAAAAAGCTAATCCTGCTTTTAAATAACTTACATTTCCATAAAACTCAAGCGCGTCCATATGAAAATACAACTCACTTAAATCCAATAATTCCGATAATACTGACTTAGGAAATACTCCTTGATAGCGTAAGTTATGTATCGTAAACACTGTTTTTAAGTTACGATAAAAGGGATGATTGCTAAAATGACTTTTTAACAAAACACTAATCGGTCCAGTTTGCCAATCATGACAATGAATAATATCTGGTTTTTCTTCTAAATAAGGCAGCGCTTCTAACACCGCTCTTGAAAAGAAAGCAAATCGCTCTCCATCATCAAAATATCCATAGCTGCCATGTCGTTTAAAATAGTATTCATTATCTAAAAAGTAGTAATTAATCCCATTGTCAACCAATTTTTCAATCCCGCAAAATTGCTTTCGCCAGCCTACCGATACTTCAATACTCGTCATATAGGTTAACTGTTGCTTGTATTTAAAAGGAAGATCTTCAAACTTTGGTAAAACAACACTAACTCCTATTTGTTGTTTTTTCAATGCTTTTGGCAGCGCTCCAATGACATCGCCTAGCCCGCCTGTTTTAATATATGGGGCACATTCTGAAGCAGCAAATAATATATGCATAATCATGCACCTCCATTAAATAACTTCCGCTTTTTTGATAACTAGTGGTTCGTTTTCTCCAACAGCCTTTTTCGCTTTCGTAATTCTTACTTCTTTATCCGCGATAACATTTTCAACAATAGCACCTTCTTCGATTTCACCCTTTTGCATAATAATGCTATTTCTCACGACTGCCCCTTTTTTCACTTTAACCCCACGGAATAGAATGCTGTTTTCAACTGTCCCTTCAATATCGCAGCCATTAGCAACTAAAGAATTTTTCACATGCGATGTCTGGCCATACTTAGCTGGAGGCTCATGTTTAATTTTCGTAAATACACTCCATTCCTCACTAAAGAAAGATTTAAGAGTTTGAGGGTTTAAAAACTTCATATTACTAGCATGAAAACTTTCGATAGAATGAATAAATGGCAGCTCCCCAGTAAAGTGATATCCTTTTACATTTAAACAATGAAGATTAGCTTTTACTGCATCTTTTAAAAAATTATATTCTTCATTCGCTGCACATTTTTTAATCAAATCGATAAAAAGAGATTTACTAATTACATATGTTTCAAGCGAAATATGGTCGCCTGCTTGCGGTACATTAAATAAGTTAATATCGGTTACATTTCCGTCCTCATTCACTATACATTGATGATAAATTAGCTTTTCAACAGCACCGTCGTAAAAATCTTTATACACAACGGTAATATCTGCTTGATTTTCTCGATGAAAAGCAAGGATTTCATTGTAATCTATTTTACATACATGATTTCCTGGTGAAATAATCACTGTATCAGCATTTACTCGTTCAAAAAAACTTAAATGATTATGAAACTGTTTCATATCACCCATACTCGTTTCATGCGGCTGAATAGGGGGCAAAATAAATAATCCACCTGAACGTCGATCTAGATTCCATTCCCTCCCTGATCCAAGGTGATCCATCAAGGATAAGTATCTTTCTTTTGGAAAAACGGCAACTAAAGAAATATCGGCATTAATAAAATTCGACATCGTAAAGTCAATAAGACGATAACGCCCTCCGAAAGGCACGGATGCTATATTACGATGAGTAGTTAATTCTTTTAAATATTGCTTCTCATTAATTAAATTAATAAGGCCTAATACATTTCCCATGACGATCGCCCCTTATCAAATATTCGTAATCTTTTTTTGGTCAGTAGAAGTAATCGTTTGACCTTCTCCTATTAAAGTAATCTTAGCTGATGGATTGGAGTTTCCAATCACAGCCCCATCTTCTATTACACAATTACTATCAATAATCGCTCTTTCAATATGAACATTATCTCCAATGTGAACATTCGGCATAATGACGGAATCTTTAATAGTTGAATTATAGCCAACCTGAACATTATAGGATAAAACAGAGTGCTCCACTGTACCATAGATCATGCACCCTTCATTTGTAAGAGATTGCTTAATGACTGCCTCTTCCCCGATATAATGCGGCGGATGATTCGCGTTTCTAGCGAATACTTTCCAATCAGGATCATCTAATTGAAACTGAGGATTTACCTCGAGAAGATCCATATGCGCTTCCCAAAGGCTTTCCACTGTTCCAACATCTTTCCAGTATCCTTCAAAATGATAGGCATATAAGTGTTTTCGGTCCTTCAGCATATTAGGGATAATATTTTTACCAAAATCGTGATCAGAGGTTAAATCCCTTTCATCATCTATTAAATAACTTCTTAATGTTTTCCAGTTAAAGAGGTATACACCCATTGAAGCTAAGTTACTTTTCGGATATTCGGGCTTCTCATCAAATTCGATAATTTTTTGATTATCGTTAGTATTCATAATGCCAAAACGGCTTGCTTCTTGCCATGGTACTTGAATAACCGCAATTGTCGCTTGGGACCGTTTTTCAATATGATAAGCGAGCATTTGACTATAATCCATTTTATAAATGTGATCACCGGAAATAATTAAAACATTTTCTGGATTATATCGATCTATATATTGAATATTTTGATAGACTGCATTCGCTGTTCCTTTATACCACTCCCCACCGTCTTTCCCTTTATAAGGAGGTAGTACCGAAACGCCGCCGAAATCCGAATCCAAGTCCCATACTTTACCATTCCCGACATAGTCGTTGAGTAAATGAGGCTGATATTGCGTTAAGACACCAACCGTATCAATGCCAGAATGTGTGCAATTACTTAAAGGAAAGTCAATAATTCTATATTTCCCTCCGAAAGGAACAGCTGGTTTAGCTAATCCACTTGTTAATTCTCCTAATCGAGATCCCTGTCCGCCAGCTAATAACATTGCAACCCATTTCTTTGAAGCCATTATCCCTTCACTCTCCCCTGTCTTTTTTGCGTTTGCTTCATAAAAACTGAAATAGCTAATGGTGGTACAGTTATTTCCATACTATAACGTTGATTATGATAAGGCTTCTTTTGAACAGCAATCGGCTGCCCATTACACTGACCCGTTCCACCAAAAGAAACGTCATCGCTGTTTAACACCTCGATATATTTTCCTAATGATGGAACACCAATACGGAAGTTATGATGCACATCGGCTGAAAAGTTGCACACAATCAGTGCATAATCCCCTTTACGTTTGCCCTTTCTAATAAAACTAATAATACTCTGTTTATGATTATTCGGATCAATCCATTCAAACCCTTCCTGATCATGGTCAAGTCTCCATAAGCAAGACGACTGCTGATAAAAATGTTGCAACGTACGGAAAAACCGAGCCAACTTTGTGTGTGATTCATAGTCTAATAGTAACCAATCTAATTGCTCTTCATCTTTCCATTCAATAAATTGACCGAATTCCCCGCCCATAAACAATAATTTTTTTCCTGGATGCATGATAAAATATCCATAGAGTAAACGAAGATTCGCAAACTTTTGCCAATAGTCACCTGGCATTTTATTTAAAAGAGAACGTTTCCCATGTACAACATCGTCATGTGAAAAAGAGAGCACAAAATTTTCTGAGAAGGCATAAAATAACGAGAATGTTAAGAGGTTATGATGATAAGGTCGATGGCTTATATCCAGCTTCATATAACGAAGAATATCATTGACCCAGCCCATATTCCATTTAAAATTAAAGCCTAGTCCTCCTACATCCGTTGGTGATGTAACCAGCGGCCAATCTGTCGCTTCCTCGGCCATCATTAAAGCAGTAGGATACTTATGAAATACCGCTTCATTTAATTTTTTAATAAAAGCAATCGCTTCTAAGTTCTCCTCTTCGCCATACTGATTGAGGATCCGCTCCGGAAGCGGGTTATCATGGTTTAAATAAACCATCGAGGATACTGCATCAATGCGAAAGCCATCAATATGATACACATCCATCCAAAACATCGCATTAGAAATTAAAAAACTAACAACCTCTGGCTTGCTAAAATCAAAGCTATACGTTCCCCATGCCGGGCGTTCCGCTCTTCGAAAATCGATTGGTTCATATAAAGGAGTGCCATCAAATCTTCCTAAGCCATGAGCATCTTTACAAAAGTGAGCAGGAACCCAATCTAAGATAACCCCAATTTGATGTTGATGACATTGATCCACAAAATACATAAAATCCTCTGGAGTACCATACCGACTTGTGAGTGAATAATAACCAGTCAACTGATAGCCCCATGATTTATCATATGGATGTTCCATAACGGGCATGAGTTCGATATGTGTAAATCCGTTATCTACTACATATTCAATCAATTCATCAGCAAGCTCTCGATACGTATAAAACTCTCCGGTCTCCTTTTGTTTCCACGTTCCAATATGTACTTCATAAATGGACATCGGTTTATGATACACATCTTCCTTTTTTCGTTGAGCCATCCATTTGGAATCTTGCCAATTGTACGTATCTAATCGCTTAATAACTGAAGCTGTCTTGGGACGTAATTCCGAATAAAAAGCATATGGATCTGCTTTGAGAATGATATGATTACTTGGTGTATGTATTTTATATTTATACAATTCACCTTCCTTTAAGTCAGGCACGAACAGGACCCAAATTCCCGATCGTTCAATCCGTTCCATTTGATGATTCTCTCCGTTCCAATGATTAAAATCACCAACAACGGATACACCTCTAGCATGAGGAGCCCAAACGGTAAACCTTACACCTTCTTGATTCGCTTTTTTCACAAAATGTGCACCAAGCAATTTATAACTTTCATAAAGTGTTCCTTCATGAAATAAATATAAATCAGTGGGATTTATCTCATAGCAAGCATCAACAGTATTATTCAAAATTCCACCTCCATTCCTTTCTTATAATATATATTCGTTATAATTCTGTTTAATCCTTCCATATCTCTCGACTTCACCTGTAATAATTAACCATTTAATTCAACAAAATATTATATTTGACAAAATATTTACCTTTTTAGAAAATTAGATACGTTGTTCATGAATCTTGTTAATTTATACGTTATGTAACAGCGCAAAAAATTAAGTAAAACAAAATGAAGAAGCTCCTCCTATTCAACAGGAAGAGCCCGCGCTTATTTTGAGTATGTTAAGTTACTTGTTCATTGCGAATATTGTCCATTTTTACTAAAAATAGATACGATAAGGAAACGGACCAGGCTAACGGGGTATTTCCATTTGGAATATTTTTTCCGCCGATATATAGTTCCGGCACTTCAAAATTAGCTGGGATAATTTTTTTCGTTTTCTCAATATATTGTTTCGCCATATTGTTCATACCTAGTTCTAAATAGCATAGCCCAAGCCATGGAAACCCAAAACACCACTCAGCTTCGCTGCCTTCATTATAATATTGATCATTTTCATAACGGATGCAGCCATAGGTTCTTTCTAATTTATTGGAGACATTCTGTACGATTTTTAAAGCGGTTTTCCGATTCACAATTCGATACGGATAAATCAGTGAAAGTAAGGCTAAGTCTGTTTCTTTTGTTTCACTTTCTCTAGGCAGCATAAATCGTAACGTTTCTTCTCCTTTTTTAATCAGTTCTTCCTTTACATTTACAAGCATTTTGACGGCATTTAATCCTGCAACACAGGCGCCGATACTTGATGCATGCAGCTCCATATTTTCTTCCCACATACCATTATCGATTGCTTGCCAATATTGTAAGCACTCTAAATAATCGACTAACTTCTGAACAATTTGGAGATCTCGTTCGTCACGAATCACTTTTTTCCCATGACGAAAACCTTCGCCTACTCCCCATAAAAAAGCACCAATGGCATCATTTTGAGCATGCCCCCACTCAACAGGAATTTCCTTTAAATCCGTTGAGTATCTAGAATGGATATATTCAAATAAATACATTGGTTTTTTCTCTGTATGAATATCAATCTTCCATTCATAATTACGAAACAAGTCGAACAAAGCCTGATACGCTTTCTCATAACGGTCTGAAGAATCTGTTAAAAAAGGGAGCACGGTATAAACAACATCTCTAATCCAAACATAGCTATAATCTTTAGAGAGACTGGCCGTATATGCCCCATTCGAAAGTCGCATCCGATCAAGAACTTCAATGGCCTTGTTTACATTCATTAGATAAACACCTCCGTAGCTTTTTGCTTTACTCTCAGTGTTGACAAAACCCTCATTTCTAAACATCGCCCTCTAATTTTTAAGCGCTTTCATAAACTCAACTGCAAAACCTGCTCCCTTAACCTATATATCTGTACTGTTAGTGTATGTAAGAGCTCCTTGATTTGATAATAGTTTCAATCTATATGAAATAAAGGGCAGCCCATATTATCTGTTACTTAATATGCGCTGCCCTTTATTCGTTTAAGCTTTATCTATCTTCTTTTCAATGCAGTGTGTAACACTTTATTCTATTTAG
Source organism: Bacillus sp. JJ634 (assembly GCF_036962285.1). Classification (NCBI taxonomy): domain Bacteria; kingdom Bacillati; phylum Bacillota; class Bacilli; order Caryophanales; family Bacillaceae; genus Bacillus; species Bacillus sp. JJ634. Next base: position 13 of record NZ_JBALMU010000155.1, on the reverse strand, counting down.
CCCTATTATGAAT
>NZ_JBALMU010000154.1:4574-16520 GCF_036962285.1 Bacillus sp. JJ634 | reverse complement strand
GAATTCTGAATTTATTGCAATGGTAGCAGTCAAACTTCGCTTAGAACATAAAGCTTCATGAGAGAGTTAGGAATCCCCAATACTTATAGTTATTGGGGATTATTTTTTTGATAACGCTTACTTATGAATTAGTACAAATTATTCATAATTTAGTCAAAATCCTTGACTAGATTGTTATATAATAATATGTAGATAGTCCAAAAGTTGGTTAATGGAGGTGCTTCTATGATTATCGAAAAAAATGATGAAATGTTATTAGAGGAAGAAGATGGGGTCATTTATTTAACCGTCTATCAAAAAGGTTGCTCGTTTTTGCAGATTCATTCGATTATGGTTCAAAATCCACAATTAGATTTAGATTTGAAGAGCATTAATGATGCAATTACAGCTGCGAGTGGCGGTAAAGTTCGTGCAGGCAGAAAAAAACCAATTATTGAATGGGGAATTGCTTCAAACAAAATGTCTGCTTCTATAAAATTGAATTGTACAAGTCAATACCTTCATCAGCATTACTCCGAAATCGTCTCCGATATATTCGACCATCTTAATCAAGAGAAAATTACGGAAGGGATTCTAATACATGTAATTCAAAATGAGCTAGTTGTGAATGAAAGTATTATGATTGCTAAAGGGCAAGGACCTGTGCCCGGAAGTGATGCAGTAATTACATACTATAAACGTTCGGAGCGAAAGCCTGCCATTCGCGATGATGGGAAAGCTGACTATTATGATATGGGTTTCTTGGATCAAGTGAAAAAAGGGGATTGGCTTGGAGAGAAAATTCCTCCAACCAGCTCGATTCCTGGAAAAACCATTACAGGGGAATATGTTGTTATTCCAAATGGTAAAAATAAAAAGCTTCTCTATGATCCAAAAACAGTGGGTGCTTTTAAAGAAGCTGGAAAAATTGTTCTTCGGGCTTTAATAAATGGTGTAGTCGAATTTCATTCAGGAAAAGTCACTGTCGGAGATCACTTTATTATTGAGGGGGATGTTGGCGTAGAGACAGGAAATATCAATTTTGATGGAAATGTGACGGTTACAGGAGCAGTGTTGGATGGTTTTTCAGTCACTGCAACGAAAGACATTTCGATTTTAGGTGAGCTGGGTGTGGGCAATGTTGAAATGATTGAATCAAAGCTAGGAGATGTCTTTATTAAAGGTGGTATTTTTGGAAAAGGCAAATCAAAAATTGCTGCAGGGAGAAATATTTACGTTAAGCATGCAAATGAATGTTATTTAGAGGCCGGGGGAGATATTCATATCGGTTATTATTCACTGGGTAGTACATTAAAGGCGCAAAATATTATAACAGATGAACGGTGCGGTAAATTAATTGGGGGAATGATTGAAGCGCGTGGGAAAGTAAGAGCAGGGGTTATCGGAAATCGAATGGAGCGTAAAACGTGTATTCATGTAGAGGGCTTCGATCGTAATCAGCTGAAAGAAGAGTTAAATGAAATATTGACTCATTATAAAACAAAAATTCAAGAACTTGAGAATATTAAAGAACGATTAAATGTGTACGATACCTTTATGGATGAACTTAATGATGCTCAAAATAAACAGTATGAACAAACGATATTAGAGTTTGAAAAAATTACCGAAGATATTTTTCAGTTTGACCAAAAGCGTAAGGTGCTAATGGGAATGCTCGAATCGAAGGGCGATGGAGAAATTACGATTGGACAAGTTGCTTATCCAGATACAAATTTACAAATTAAAAGTACGAGGAAGAAGCTAGTAGAATCGACGAAAGGAACGTTTTTTGTACAAGACAACAATCTGCACTTTGAAAAATAACCATTATTAAATACTTATCTATCTTCATAAAAATGAAAAGATAGTGATTTTCATGAAGGGAGGTAAGTGTTTATGATGCACATTATTGCCCATCGAGGAGCAGCAAGCACGCATCCGGAAAATACAATGGGTGCATTTATAGAGGCACAGCGAGTGGGAGCGGATGGAATAGAAGTAGATGTGCAATTATCCGCGGATGGAGAAGTTGTCATTATTCATGATGAGAAACTAAATAGAACGACTGGAGTAAAAGGATATGTAAAGGATTGGAAGTTAAGTGAGTTAAAAAAGTTAAATGCTAGTTTTGGTCATAAAGCGAAATCGGTGTTTGAAAAAATCCCTACATTAGTGGAGCTGTTTGATTGGCTTCAAACTAATCAATTAAGCTGTATTATTGAATTGAAAAACACGGTCTTTGAGTATCCTGGATTAGAGGAAAAAGTAATTCAATTAATTCGAATGTATGGGTTTGAAAATAGAGTTATATTAGCTTCTTTTAATCATTACAGCCTTGTCTATTGTTATCGTTTAGCTCCTGATATAGAAACCGCTCCTAATTATCGAGAAGGAATATTTATGCCATGGATTTATGCGAAGTCAATTGCTGCCAAAGGAATTCATCCTCAATTTCGAGCTGCTCATGATGTAATTATTAAAGAGTCATTGGATGCAGGGGTGGCCATTCGGCCTTATACGATTAATACAGAAGCGCAAATGAAACATTTTTTTGAGAAAGGCTGTAGCGGCATTATTACAGATGATCCTAAACTTGCTAAACAAGTAAGGGGTCGGTTGATTTCTATGACGAATTAAAGACCGAGCAACAGAGAGCTCGGTTTTTTTATGATTTAAGGCAGTTTCATTTTATCAAATCGACTTTGAACTTTATGACGTTTACGATCGCGGTGAAGAATAAACCCAGCTATAAAGGCAATCCCGCCAATTGTAAATAGAAGACCAGCTATAGATTGTACCCAAAGCGCAGGATAAGGCGGTTGTTGAATAGCGAATAACATATCTCTCATAAGCTTAATACCGTAAGCGGCCAATGCTCCGGGGATAAACAGGATTGTAAAAGCGATTAAACGTTTCATTTGGTCAAATCCCTTCCAATAGTTTCCTTTATAATAAAAATGATAAAGAATATGTATTATTTGTCAAGTTTCCAATATAAGGATTAAAATAGGGCTAGACTATTTTTTTTGCAGGGAGAGGAGTGACCTAGATGCAGAACGTCATGATTGTCGGCGCGGGTCAGGGAGGCACAACCCTTTTGAACATTCTTTTAGAAAGTGATGCTTTTTCGGTTCTCTGTATGGTAGATATTAATCGAGAAGCACCCGGGATGCAGTTAGCGCGGGGTTTCCATATTCCTACAGCATTATCATGGAAGAATGAATATACAAATAAGGCAGACATTATTATCGATACATCGGGAAATGAGTCCGTTTTTCAAGAGATAAGAAGGGAGAAAGGTCATGAAGCATTGCTGATTCCTGGCAGTGTAGCGCAGATTATCGCTAAATTGTCGAAAGAGAAACAACAGCTTATACATAAATTAAAGACAGAGTCGAATACGATGCTTGAGGCGATTATCCAATCGAGCGATGAAGCTATTTCCGTAGTAGATGAACAAGGACGCGGGCTGCTAATCAATCCAGCTTATACGAGGATTACCGGATTGACGAAGGAACAGGTGATCGGTAAACCTGCGACAACGGATATTTATGAAGGCGACAGTATGCATATGCAAGTACTAGAAACGAGAAGACCTGTTCGTGGTGTCAATATGTGTGTTGGTCCAAGACGAAAAGAAGTTATTGTCAATGTGGCTCCTATTATTGTAGATGGGGAATTGAAGGGAAGTGTTGGGGTTATACATGATGTATCTGAAATTCAAAAATTAACGACTGAATTAAAGCATGCTCAGCGACTTATCCGAACATTACAAGCGAAATATTCTTTTGAGGATATTATTGGACAGTCCGATGATATGGTGCTGGCAATTGAACAAGCTAAACTTTCTGCGAAAACGCCAGCAACGGTGCTGCTGCGCGGTGAATCAGGAACAGGAAAAGAGCTATTTGCTCATGCGATTCATAATGAGAGCGATCGGAAATTTAATAAATTTATACGTGTCAATTGTGCGGCTATTTCGGAATCTTTGTTGGAAAGCGAGCTGTTTGGCTATGAGGATGNNAGATTTCAAGCTTCGCTTTCAATCAAGTGACCGTATGAACCTGATTGGTGAAAGCTTACCTTTGAAAACCACAAAGGTAAGTTTCACTGTATTTTACCAATCGGACCTTAACGGGCAGTTGTCCCTCACTTATCTTCTTTAGCTCCTCATAAGCTTAAGGTGGGGGGCTTATTGCCCGTTAAGTGTGGGATAAAAAGAAAGCCGCCCTGAAAATAAGCAGGGGGCTAAGATGAAAGTTTTATAGTATGAACAACTCACATGCCCCTCAGTGTGAAATTCGTTAGCGTAAATGTCTCCGTTAAACAATATGGTTGATTGAGTAATGGTTGGCTCATTTTGAATCCGTACCCATACGTAATTTTAGACTGCTTTTGTTATAATAAATAGAACGAGTGCAACAAGGGGGAAGCAAAAGTGAGTCGGGCATTTGACGGAGTACCAATCAGTTGGCATGAGCAAATTATCAATCTGTTAGCGGAACGTGTGGTCATTATCGATGATAACGGAATGATTTTATATATCAACGAGGGATATTGCCAGTTTATTGGGACAACTATGGAAAAGGCGATTGGTCAGCCTGTACAGGATGTGATTGAAAATTCAAGAATGCACAGGATGGTCAAAACAGGGAAGGCGGAACTGGCCGCTGTTCAAAAAATCAATGGCAGTGAAATGATTGCCAACCGTTTTCCTATTTTTGAGGATGGGAAGGTTGTTGGCGCTGTGGGCAATGTGATGTTTCGCAATCCTGAGGAATGGCGGATGTATAGAACAAAAATTCAAAACCTCGTCGAAGAATTAAATTATTATCAAGCAAAAGCTCAAAGAGATTTGCGGAGTAAATACAGCTTTGAGGACTTAATTGGCAACAGTCCTATTTTTCTTGCGGCAAAAACGCTCGCCGAAAGAGTATCCGAAAGTAATTCATCGGTGTTATTAATCGGGGAATCGGGTACCGGGAAGGAATTATTTGCTCATGCGATTCACCATAAAAGCACCCGTGCGTCTGCTCCTTTTGTGGCGATTAACTGTTCCTCCATCCCTGAGCACTTATTGGAATCGGAATTGTTTGGCTATGAGGATGGGGCGTTTACAGGTGCAAAACGCGGCGGGAAAATTGGCTTTTTTGAGGAAGCAAATCATGGCAGTTTATTTTTAGATGAGATCGGCGAGTTAGCTCCGAAAATTCAAGCAAAGCTGCTTCGCGTACTGCAAGAGCGCGAAATTATGAGAGTTGGCGGAACAAAACCAATTCCGATTAATGTACGTGTCATTGCTGCAACGAATATTGATTTAGAACAATCTATTAAAAATGGGAGTTTTCGAGAAGATCTTTATTTTCGGTTGAATCGTATGCCTATTTTTATTGCTCCTTTGAGAAAAAGAAAAGGAGAAATGAAGGAGTTAGCGGAGCATTTAATTCATAAGATTAATCAAGAATATGGACGAGGCATTGAAGGAATCTCAGAAGATGCGATTGAGAAATTGAGGCAGTATGATTGGCCAGGCAATGTTCGGGAGTTAGAGAATATTTTAGGACGAGCGATTATTTTAATGAAGCTGAATGAACAAGTGATTGAGGCCAAGCATATTCCCAATTTAGTAGGTACAAGTGCTGAGCATCCAAAGGAATCCGCTTTATTGTTTACACCTTCTTTTAAAAGCAATGAGTCATTAAATGAGCTGGTCGGAGCTTATGAAGCGAAAGTAATTCAACAAGCGTTACAAACCTTTAAAGGCAATAAAACATTAACTGCTAAATCATTAGGGATTTCGGTAAGAAGCTTATATTATAAAATGGAGAAAACTAATTTGTGCAAATGATTGCATGCAATATTTTGCTTAACTGTGCAAAAAATAGTGCATTTTACGAACGAGAGTGTGCAGAAAGATGCTGTGAATCTATTCAGCATCTTCTTTTTTTCCTTATGAATACAAGGGAAGAGACTTATTTTATGTAATTTATACAGACTTTACATATAGTGGCATTAAACTTGCATGTTATATGGGTGAGAAGTTTATTTCAGGTTAACCATGTGACTGAACTATTCATATTTTAATCAATACAAAATGAAAATACATCTTCCGGGGGATTTTACTATGGAAATGTTTCAATATCTTGAGAAATATGATTATGAACAGGTTGTTTTTTGCCAGGATAAACAATCGGGTTTAAAGGCTATTATTGCGATTCATGATACAACATTAGGCCCTGCTCTTGGTGGTACTCGAATGTGGATGTATCCATCTGAAGAGGCTGCAATTGAAGATGCGCTTAGATTAGCACGAGGGATGACATATAAAAATGCGGCAGCTGGTTTGAATTTAGGTGGGGGAAAAGCCGTAATTATTGGAAATCCACATACGGATAAAAACGAAGCTATGTTTCGTGCATTTGGACGTTATATCCAAAGTTTAAATGGACGCTATATTACGGCAGAAGATGTAGGGACGACTGTAGAGGATATGGATCTTATTCATGAAGAGACGGATTATGTAACAGGAATATCACCTGCCTTTGGTTCTTCGGGGAATCCATCTCCGGTGACTGCTTATGGTGTATATCGAGGGATGAAGGCTGCAGCAAAGGAAGCATTCGGTACCGATTCTTTAGCAGGAAAAACAGTCGCCGTCCAAGGAGTGGGAAATGTTGCCTATCATTTATGCCGTCATCTTTATGAAGAAGGAGTGCAGTTGATTGTAACAGATATTCAGCAAGCCGCTGTTCAGCGAGCAGTAAATGAATTTAGAGCAAAAGCGGTTGAACCAGCAGAGATTTATAGCGTAGATTGCGATATTTATGCTCCGTGTGCTCTTGGTGCCGTTCTGAATGATGAAACCATTCCGACCATAAAAGCAAAAGTCATTGCAGGATCAGCGAATAACCAATTAAAGAATTCGCTTCATGGCGAACAACTTCATGAAAAAGGGATTATTTATGCTCCGGATTATGTCATTAATGCTGGCGGAGTAGTCAACGTAGCAGATGAGCTAATAGGTTATAATCGTGAGCGCGCATTAAAGAAAGTAGAGAACATTTATGATAATATTACTAAAGTGTTTGAAATTGCAAAGCGCGACAACATTCCAACATATAAGGCTGCTAATCGTATGGCAGAGGAACGGATTGCTAGAATGAGATATTCACGCAGTCAATTTATACAAAACGAAAAACATATTTTAAATCGTCGTAAATAAGTCAAGGATATGTACAAGAGGAAGGAGGAGTAATATGGCAGAGGAGTATGATGTTGTTATTCTAGGTGGGGGGACGGGAGGCTATGTTGCCGCTATTCGAGCTAGTCAGCTCGGTTTGAAAACAGCTGTTGTTGAAAAGAGAAAATTAGGAGGAACCTGTCTTCATAGCGGCTGTATCCCTTCAAAGGCCCTTTTACGAAGCGCGGAAGTATACAGGACTGTAAAGAAGAGTGAGGAATATGGAATTTTAAAGGACCATGTTGGAATAGATTTCGCTAGAGTACAGCAGCGAAAAGAGGGAATTGTGAACAAACTCTACAGCGGTGTACAACATTTATTAAAGCAAGGGAAAATTTCTGTGTATGAAGGGATGGGCAGAATATTGGGCCCTTCTATTTTTTCCCCCATGCCAGGGACTATTTCTGTAGAGATGAATGATGGTAGTGATAATGCCATTTTGCTGCCGCAGCATGTCATTATTGCGACGGGCTCTCGGCCAAAAACATTACCTGGTTTATCAATTGACGGTCAGTATGTCCTTTCATCGGAAGAGGCTCTTCAATTAGAAACATTGCCGCAGTCGATCATTATAATCGGAGGAGGAGTCATTGGGGTAGAGTGGGCTTCGCTGTTGAACGATTTCGGGGTGCAAGTAACGGTCCTTGAGTATGCTCCGTATATTCTTCCTCACGAAGATGAAGAAGTGGCGAAAGAAATGATGCGTATTCTTCGGGAAAAAGGAGTTCGTATTGTGACGGAAGCAAAAGTATTACCTGAAACCTTGAAGACAGGAGAAGTTGTCTCAATTAAGGCAGAGGTCAATGGCGAACTTCAAGAATATATGGGAGACAAAATTCTTGTTTCCGTAGGACGGGACGCTAATGTAACTGATATTGGTTTAGAAAATACAGAGATTGCTCTTGAACAAGGTTACATTTCAACGAATAGCATGTACCAAACGAAGGAATCTCATATTTATGCAATAGGAGATTGTATCGGGGGATTGCAGCTTGCACATGTAGCTGCACGCGAAGGCATTATTGCTGTTGAGCATTTAGCAAGACAGCAGCCCGCACCTTTAGATCCTTCATGGATTACAAGATGTATTTATGCCAGTCCAGAAATAGCAAGTGTAGGCTATACAGAGCAAGAGGCATTGAAAAAAGGATTTACAATAAAAGTCGGAAAGTTTCCATTTAAAGCGATTGGTAAGGCACTTGTATATGGTGAAACAGAAGGCTTCGTTAAAATCATTGCGGATGAACAAACGAATGATGTGCTAGGTGTGCATATGATTGGGCCGCATGTGACGGATATGATCTCTGAAGCGAGTCTTGCAAAAGTATTGGATGCAACTCCGTGGGAAATAGCTTCAGCGGTTCATCCTCATCCAAGTTTATCGGAAGCTATCGGTGAAGCGGCTCTTGCAGTTGATGGCTTAGCATTACATTTTTAATAGACTGTAGGGAGGGGTTTAAATGGTTGAAAAAGTTGAGAAACGACACCATAAACTCGGTTTAAGTGATGAAATGGTTTTGGATATGTTTCGAACAATGCTTCTTGCTCGTCGGATTGATGAACGGATGTGGTTGTTAAATCGTTCAGGGAAAATACCATTTGTAATTTCTTGTCAAGGTCAAGAGGCCGCTCAAGTAGGAGCTGCATTTGCTCTTGATAGAAAGCTTGATTATGTGCTTCCTTATTATCGGGATGTTGGTGTTGTATTGGCATTTGGGATGACAGCTCGTGATTTAATGTTATCAGGATTTGCCAAACTTGAAGATCCAAACTCAGGAGGTAGACAAATGCCTGGTCATTTTGGGCAAAAGCGCAATCGAATTGTCACAGGGTCCTCTCCTGTAACAACACAAGTGCCTCATGCAGTTGGTATTGCGCTGGCAGGTAAAATGAACCGGGAAAAATTAGTGACCTTTGTGACGTTTGGAGAAGGGTCTTCGAATCAAGGGGATTTTCATGAAGGAATCAATTTTGCCAGTGTTCATAAATTGCCGGTTATTTTTATGTGTGAGAACAATAAGTATGCTATTTCCGTACCAATTTCTAAACAATTAGCGTGTGAAAATGTATCTGACCGTGCTATCGGTTATGGAATACCAGGTGTAACGGTTGATGGAAATGATCCGTTGGCCGTGTATCAAGCAGTTAAAGAAGCGGCAGATTGTGCACGGGCAGGTCACGGTCCGACATTGATTGAAACGGTTTCTTACCGACTCACGCCTCATTCAAGCGATGATGATGATCGAGTGTATCGAACACAAGAGGAGGTAGCGGAAGCAAAAATAAAGGATGCTTTGTTTACCTTTAGCCAATATTTAAAAGACGTCGGTGTAATGGATGAAGAGCGTGAAAAACAATTGAATGAAGAAGTGATGCAAATTGTTAATGAAGCAACAGATTATGCTGAACAGGCGCCATATGCAAGTCCAGAATATGCGATGAAACATGTATATGGGGAGGAATAAAGATGGGAGTCATTTCTTATATTGAGGCTGTTACACACGCTATTCGTGAGGAAATGGAAAGAGATGAACGCGTGTTTGTACTTGGTGAGGATGTCGGTAAAAAAGGCGGCGTATTTAAAGCGACACAAGGCCTATTTGATCAATTTGGTGAAGAGAGGGTAATCGATACGCCATTAGCAGAGTCAGCCATTGCTGGTGTTGGAATTGGTGCTGCCATGTATGGCATGCGGCCAATTGCAGAGATGCAGTTCGCGGATTTTATTATGCCTGCTGTCAATCAAATTATTTCGGAAGCTGCACGTATCCGTTACCGGTCAAACAATGATTGGAATTGTCCACTTGTTATTCGTGCCCCATATGGCGGCGGTGTTCACGGTGCTCTGTACCATTCGCAATCAGTAGAAGCGGTCTTTGCTAATCAACCAGGCTTGAAAATTATTATGCCATCGACACCGTATGATGTAAAGGGCTTATTGAAAGCGGCGATTCGCGATGAAGATCCTGTTCTGTTTCTTGAGCATAAACGAGCGTATCGTCTGATTAAAGGAGAAGTGCCTTCGGATGATTATGTATTGCCAATTGGAAAGGCAGATGTGAAACGAAGCGGAGAGGATATTACCGTTATCACATACGGGCTTTGTGTTCATTTTGCTCTCCAAGCAGCTGAAAAGCTTGCTAGTGATGGGATTTCTGTTCATCTTTTGGATTTGCGTACAGTTTATCCGCTTGATAAAGAAAGTATTATCGAAGCGGCTGTCAAGACAGGGAAAGTTCTGCTTATTACAGAAGATAACAAGGAAGGGAGTGTCATAAGCGAAGTGGCTGCCATTATTGCAGAATATTGCTTATTTGATTTAGACGCTCCTATTATGAGATTAGCAGGCCCGGATATTCCAGCGATGCCCTATGCACCAACAATGGAGAAATACTTTATGGTAAACCCAGAAAAAGTAGAAAAAGCGATGCGTGAGCTAGCTGAGTATTAAATCTGCGCAGAAGGAGGAGTAATATGGCGATTGAACAAATGAAAATGCCGCAGCTGGGCGAAAGTGTAACAGAAGGAACGATTAGTAAATGGCTCGTTACACCAGGTGATTTCGTACAAAAATACAGTCCAATTGCCGAAGTGATGACGGATAAAGTAAGTGCTGAAATCCCATCGTCATTTACAGGTGTCATTAAAGAGCTAGTCGCTAAAGAAGAGGAAACATTAGCAGTGAATGAAATCATTTGTTTAATTGAAGTAGAGGAAGCGAGCCCAACACAGACAATAGCTAGCTCTAGTACGAAATCACTTCCTGCACATCAAGATACCCTCTTGGAAAAGCATTCGATGAAGATGCGTTACTCACCAGCTGTATTAAAACTTTCACAAGAGCATGGAATCGACTTATCGCAAGTGGAGGGGTCTGGAAAAGGAGGGCGGATTACGAGAAAAGATGTGCAAGCCCTTATAGAAGCAAATAATGTACCCCAAGAGAAGCAAGAAGCGGTTGCTCCTTCTGTTACGAAAACAGAAGCTCGAAAACAATCCAGTAAAACTCTCTCTTTACCAGTAGAAGCTGGCGATCGGGAGATTCCTGTTACAGGGATTCGCAAAGCGATTGCAGCCAATATGCAAAAAAGTAAGCAGGAAGCACCTCATGCTTGGATGATGGTTGAAGCTGATGCCACAAACCTTGTGATGTTACGAAATTCATTAAAAGATAATTTTTTGCAAAAAGAAGGTTACCCTCTTACGTATTTTGCTTTTTTCGTCAAAGCAATCGCTCAAGCGCTAACCGAGTTTCCTGAAATGAATTCGATGTGGGCGGGCGATAAGATTATTCAAAAAAAGGATATCCATCTTTCCATTGCTGTAGCGACGGATGATGCACTTTTTGTACCTGTTATTAAACACGCAGATGAAAAATCAATTAAAGGAATTGCCCGTGAAATTCATGAGTTGGCTGAAAAAGTACGTACAGGTAAGCTTACACAGGAAGAAAGTCAAGGCGGCACCTTTACAGTGAACAATACGGGTTCGTTTGGTTCTGTCCAATCGATGGGGATTATTAATTATCCCCAGGCGGCTATTGTCCAAGTTGAAACAATTGTAAAACGTCCGGTAATTATAGATGATATGATTGCTGTTCGACATATGGTGAATTTGTGTTTATCGTTGGATCATCGTGTATTAGATGGTTTAATTTGTGGTCGTTTTTTAGCAAGAGTGAAGAAAATTGTCGAAGGATTTTCGAAAGAAAAAACATCCATTTTTTG
>NZ_JBALMU010000154.1:0-4536 GCF_036962285.1 Bacillus sp. JJ634 | reverse complement strand
CGACAAATTTTCAGTTTTTTCGTATTATTTTAGAAGAGTTGTTCTACTACATGTAAATTTATTAAGATTGTAATTTATAACAGTATGAAACGAATCTTATTTTCGAATGATGTTATTCCTGTAGATTCATACTTATTGTATAACAAGCTCATTTTTATTCTTTTATACCTATGTTAGAATGTGTTTGGGATTCAAAAATTGAAGGGGGGGCAAGTTTTCTTATGAATACTGATTGAGCATTTGCTCAGAACTGTAGTATAAGCATAAGAAAGCGATTATAGATGGAATTGAAAGATGTAAAAAATATATCCTTTCCGAAACCTTCGTTGGAAGAGTGGAAGGCTGCCATTGAAACGAGTTTAAAAGGCAAGACAGTTGATAAATTACAGACGAAGACATATGAAGGTGTTACATTACAGCCCCTTTATACACAACAATCTGCTAGTGAAGGACAAGCTGAACTACCAGGATCGTTTCCTTATACACGAGGAATTTCTGCAACAGGTTACCACACACAACCATGGCTTGCTTGTCAGCCAGTAAGCGGTGCGACAGCAGAGGAAGCAAATGAAAACTTAAAAGCTGTATTAAATCGTGGACAAAATGCGATTACGTACCCAGTAGAGCTATTAGCAAATGGTGCAAGATTGCCAAGGCTATTAAAAGATTTACCGCTAGAATCTTTACCCTTCTTTATTGATTTAAAAGGAAAGCAAAAAGATTTATTACCTGAATTCCAAGCAGTAGAAGGAAACGTGAGCGGTGTTCTTGCGGAAGATGCGATTGCTGAGTGGGTATTGACTGGACAAATTCCAGAAGATACAGATAGCTATTTTGCAGAGTGGGCAAAAACGATTCAAGGCTATGAAGCAGTTTCATCAGACGTAAAAACAATTTTGATTAAAACATCTGTCTTCCATAACGGCGGAGCTAATGCGGTTCAAGAACTTGCATATGGACTAGCTGTAGCTGTGCAATATTTGATTGAAGGACAAAAGCAAGGTTTATCTGTAGAAAGTATTGCAGATAAAATGGTATTCTCATTTGCTGTTGATTCAAATTATTTCATGAATATAGCTAAATTACGTGCTGCTCGTCGACTTTGGGCTGGACTTTCAGCTGCATTTGAAGCAGATTCTGAACATTTCAAAATGAATATTCATGCGCTTACTTCAGAAGTGACAGAAACATTATACGATCAACATGTAAATATCTTACGTACAGCTAACCAAGCTTTCGCTGCTGCAATCGGCGGTATTCAATATTTACAAATCAATCCTTTCGATCATGTATTTGGTGAAACAAATGATTTCTCAGAAAGGATTGCTCGTAATACGCACTTAATTTTGAAAGAAGAAGCGCATATTACACAAGTAGTGGACCCTGCAGGCGGTTCATTCTATGTGGAGCAATTAACAGATGAGATTGCTGATCAAGCATGGGCGAAGTTTTTAGAAGTGGATGCAGCAGGCGGCATTCTTGAAGCACTTAAACAAAATATTGTTCAAGCAGAAATCGCTGAAGTGTTCAATAAAAAAGCACAAAATGCAGCATTAAGAAAAGAAAGCATCATTGGTACAAACGTATATCCTAACCCTGCTGATGAAGTGAAAGCACCGAAAGCAGCAGAAGTGGAATCTTATGTTGTTGTAAATAATCCAACTTCGATTGCACCAATTAAGCTGAAGCGTATTGCTGAACAATTCGAGCAACTACGCTTGCGTAGTGCAGCCTTTAAAGAAAACAATGGCGAAGCTCCGAAAGTAGGCTTAATTACATTACAAGAATTGAAGTCTTATAAACCTCGTGTAGATTTTGTAAAAGGATTAGTTGCTGCAGGCGGGATTGAAACAGTGGCAAGCGAAGGCTGTCATACAAGTGAAGAAGCAGTTGCTTATGTGAAAGAAACACAACTTCCAATCTATTGCGTATGCGGTAGTGACGAAGCTTATGGTGAACTAGCGGAGCAAGTTGTTGCTGATGTGAAAGCGGCTTTCCCTGAAACAACGATTTATGTGGCTGGTAAACAAGCAGAAGAATTAGAAAAAACATTGCAAGCTGCTGGTGTGAAAGAGTTTGTTCATGTAAAAACAAATGCAGCTGACATGTTAACAGAATTATTACAAGCGCTGGGGGTGAACTAAAATGACAAAACCTAATTTTTCAAAAATCAATCCAGCAAAAGCTTCTGCACAAGGGTCAGTAGAAACTTGGAAGAAACAAGCAGAAGCGGCAGTTGGTCAAGATATCGATAACCTTTTATTTGAAACAAATGAACAAATTAAGGTGAAATCACTTTACGTTCAAGAGGATAATCAAAACTTAGAGCATATGGACAGCGTACCTGGAATCGCTCCATTTACACGTGGACCATATCCTTCGATGTATGTAAATCGTCCTTGGACAGTTCGTCAATATGCAGGATTCTCAACAGCTGAAGAGTCTAATGCGTTTTATCGTCGTAACTTAGCAATGGGACAAAAAGGTCTTTCTGTTGCGTTCGACTTAGCAACACACCGCGGTTATGACTCAGATCATCCACGAGTAGTCGGTGACGTTGGGAAAGCTGGCGTAGCGATTGACTCGATTCTTGATATGAAAATCTTGTTTGATGGTATTCCACTCGATAAAATGTCTGTATCGATGACAATGAATGGTGCCGTGTTGCCGATTCTTGCTTTTTATATTGTAACAGCCGAAGAACAAGGGGTTACACAAGATAAACTGTCTGGTACGATTCAAAATGATATTTTAAAAGAATATATGGTACGTAATACGTATATTTATCCACCAGAAATGTCTATGAAGATCATTGCAGATATTTTTGAATATACGTCAAAATACATGCCTAAATTCAACAGTATCTCAATTTCAGGTTACCACTTGCAAGAAGCGGGAGCACCAGCTGATATCGAGCTTGCCTACACGTTAGCAGATGGTCTTGAATATGCGCGTACAGGTATGAAAGCGGGCATTGATATTGATAAATTTGCTCCACGTCTTTCTTTCTTCTGGGCAATCGGTATGAACTACTACATGGAAGTAGCGAAAATGAGAGCAGGTCGTTTCATTTGGGCTAAATTGATGAAACAGTTCGATCCAAAGAACGATAAAGCGTTAGCGTTAAGAACTCACTCACAAACATCTGGATGGAGCTTAACAGAGCAAGATCCGTTTAACAACGTTGTTCGTACATTAATCGAGGCGCATGCTTCAGCGCTTGGTCATACACAATCCTTGCATACAAATGCATTGGATGAAGCCATCGCTCTACCAACAGACTTCTCTGCTCGTATTGCACGTAATACGCAGCTTTACCTACAAGAAGAAACAAACATTACAAAGGTTATTGATCCTTGGGCTGGTTCTTACTATGTAGAAGCATTAACAAACGAGCTAATTGACAGAGCGTGGGCTTTAATTGAAGAAATTGAAGATTTAGGCGGAATGGCTAAAGCGATTGAAACAGGCATTCCAAAAATGAGAATTGAAGAAGCTGCTGCAAAACGCCAAGCGAAAATCGATTCTCAAGAAGAAACAATTGTTGGTGTGAATAAATATCGCTTGAAAAAAGAAGATCCAATTGAAATTTTGGATATTGATAATACAGCGGTTCGTGAAAGCCAACTCAACCGCTTAGCTGAATTGCGTGCAAACCGTGACCAAGCACAAGTAGATGCAGCATTGAAAGCTTTAACAGAAGCAGCTAAAACAGGTGAAGGAAACTTACTTGAGCTTGCTGTTCAAGCAGCTCGCGTTCGCGCTTCTCTTGGTGAAATTTCAGATGCGATTGAAGAAGTTGCAGGACGTCATAAAGCAACAATTCGCTCTATCAGCGGTGTATACAGCGAAGCATATTCTAAAGAAGATGAAATTCAAGAAGTTATTCAAATGACGGAAGAGTTCCTTGAGCAAGAAGGTCGTCGTCCTCGTCTATTAATGGCGAAAATGGGGCAAGATGGTCACGATCGTGGAGCGAAAGTAGTCAGCACAGGCTTTGCCGATTTAGGATATGACGTTGATATCGGACCTCTATTCCAAACGCCGGAAGAAACAGCGCTTCAAGCGGTGGAAAATGACGTTCACGTTGTTGGTATGAGTTCACTTGCTGCCGGTCATAAAACGTTATTACCACAGCTTGCAGCTGAATTGAAAAAATTAGGCCGTGAAGATATCGTCATTATCGTTGGTGGTGTTATCCCGGCTCAAGACTATGATTACTTGTTAGCGAATGGAGCTTCTGCCATTTTCGGACCGGGTACGGTTATTCCGCAAGCAGCTAAAAAAGTGCTCCAAGAAGTATATAAACGTCTAGGCTACGAGGAAGTAGTAAACTAATGAGCGAAGATAAAAAACCGGAATGGGTTGACCCAAATAATCCCGAAGGTTTTAATTCTTCAATCATGAAAGGGGTCGAGTTAGCTGCCGACCACAATCAAGCGTCGAAAAACCGTTTTGTTAAAAAACAAAGGGAATCCATTTCGATACCGGATATTAAAGCAGGTATTCTCAAAGGAGAACGCGCGAAACTTGCAA
>NZ_JBALMU010000153.1:0-12259 GCF_036962285.1 Bacillus sp. JJ634 | reverse complement strand
TCTTTCAAGCACTGGCTCGACCTCTTGTTCTTCTTCTACTTTCTTTTCAAGCACTGGCTCAATCTCTTGTTCTTCCTCTCTTTCTTGAAACTTTGGTACAGAAAAGTCAAATACAGGGATATCCGGCTGTTTACTAATAAACAGAGGGGCTACCCTCTCTTCTTCTACATCTGGCGTTCGTTTCGCCTCCACAATAAAAGGTTCGTATAGCTCTCCCTCTTGTTGTTCTTCCTGACGAAATGTCGGTTGAAAATCTGGAAGCGGCGGTGCTGCTGCCGTATATGAAACAGGAGATTCTTCTTCTATTTGTGAAACTGGACTCTCCATAGAATCTGCCCTTTCATCAGCAAACTCTTCAGCCTCAACAGATTCTTCCACTTCGGCTATTTCTTCTTGCCTGATGTCGGCTAACTCCACTTCTACTACTTCATCTTCTATTTCTTCATCCAATTCTTGTCGCTCATCCGTCGCAACTGGACTTTCATCATCATCCCACACTTGATAGTCCTCGAGTTCCGGCTCGACATATGTTTCACGATAAATCCCACTGATAATTAAATCAGCCTGAAGTTTAAGACAATTCCGCTCGGGTAACGTATAATCAAACGTTTGAATCGTCACTTCAATATCATCTAATGAGGTAATACGTGTACTCGGAATTGTAATATCAACAGGAAAGCGATGGATAAACTCACTAATTCCATTTGGATGTCTCTCCACCGTTTGAACAGATCGCGGTAAAAACGTATGAACATCACCGTCTACTTGTTCTCCGCTGTCCTTATATTCACCGCTTAAATCAAGCGTTCCTCTTATATACACATAATGTTCATCTTCTTGAATCGTCACGTTGGGATCCAATGAAATAGAATACAATTCCGCTACTTCCTGTCCCTTCTGAAACCAAACCGATTCTTCTAATGAAAATCGTAAATACGATTGATTCTCTTCGGTCAAATCATTTCCTCCTTTCACTTCTCATACCATTATCAATCTATGAAAGCAGAAGGAAAGTTATGTCAAACGTTATGGAAATCGGTCATATATGCCAAAAGTCGAGCACAAATCTCAGAAATCGAGCGTATCCGTTCATGACGTAAGAAGAGGCTATCCCAAAAGCCATAAAAAATGGCGTTCAGGATAGCCTCCTCATTCAATTGAACAATCATTCTCCTTATATAATTACTTTTTTGCCTTCCTCAAAGTGTTTTAATTAAAGGATAACATCCAGAAATTCAGCAAGGAAAAAATCCTTCATCGGGGGCACGAAGGACAAATCCTAAAATTCGGTAAACGAATAAGGCCGTTCATTGGACTCTTATCGCTGCCTTTATTTTAGGAACTTTTTAGGCAATCTCCTATACTCGATTATTTGACAATACTCTTATATCCCGTATATGTTGCAAAGAAATAACCGCCATATACGATAACGATGATTAATGCTGTAATTAGAGATGGAACGAGTACACTTGTACTTCCTGCTACCATAATGGCTTTGTTCACTACTTGGATACCGAAGATTGAATGCACAATAGCTAAAGCTAATGGCATCATAAAGTAAATAAATACTTGCCCAAAAATTGCTTTATTAATTCCTTTCCTTGTGACACCAATCTTCTTCAAAACCGTATAACGAGCAATATTATCACTCGCCTCTGATAATTGCTGCAACGCAAGCACAGCTGCACTTGAAATCAAGAAGACAATTCCAAGATAAAGTCCGACAAATACAATCATCGTGGAAGAACCTACACTAGAATCAAGAATAATGGTTTTAGTAGTCCCCCATAAAGCATCCGATTCATCTAACACTTTATATAAGGTTTCATCATGTTCTTTTTGATTATCATCGTAATTGATATTAACGACGGAAAGAAATGGCTTCATCCCTTCCACCGCTTCATCAGGCAATACAGCTGTTATGATCCCCTCTGAATTAAACTCTGTTTTATAAGCAAATAAATGAACCTTTTGATGAACGATATCATATTTCTTTCCATTCACTTCTAATGTTTTATGATCTTCAGTGAAACGGTCAAAGACATCCTGAAATACCTCAAAATTAGAAAGTAACACGACTTCTTCATCGTTGAAATCTATGGGTTTAATCCCTTGCATCGCTTCTAGTCGTTCAAAATCCGACCTTTTAATAACTGGTAAGTTACTATCAGCGAACCTCGCGACATCACCTTCATAAGGAGCTAATAAGTCTTTTACACTTTTCTCCGCTTTATAAACTGTAAAGCTATGATGTTCTTTATATTTGTCTAAATCAATATTTACATTCTTCACCGCATCATTAATATGTTGTACTTTCGCATCTTCATCTGCCTTCGTATATAAGCTAGCATCATACGGTGTCATTTTTTCAACATTCTTCTCCATCGAAGCTTTAAAGCTAAAACCTGTCGAGAATACCCCGATTGTAAAAAAGAGCATTAAACAAATAATCGTCATTGAAATGAAGGTTGTATTCACTTTACTATTAATTTGACGCAGCACGAACATATTCACATCTTTATAGTACACATTTTTGTTTTTCTGAATCATATTCAGCGCAAATCCAGATAAGGACATAAAAAAGAGAAATGTCCCAAGGGCACCTAAACCAACACACGTCCACACAATAGCGTTTTCAAACAGACCATACTTCATAATGACCGCATACGCTGCAGCAAGAAGAATGATGGAGAAAACAAATAGCATAATGGAGATTGATGTTTTCCGAATCTTTAAGCTTTGATTTTTCTTCGCCGCTGTTAACAAGTCAATAAGTTTATACCTGGAAATAACGACACTATTGAAGATCATTACCATTAAAAAGATTATTCCAAAATACAATATGGTCTTTAACATCGCATCACTTGAAAAGACAAATGTAAATTGTTCAATATTTGCTTTAAACATCGACACGGTTAAAGCTACTAACCCTTGAGAAACGAGAATACCTAGCAGTAAACCAACAGCAAGCGAGATGATTCCTACAAAAAATGTTTCCATAACGATAATGTGCGAGATTTTATATTTGCTCATTCCGAGTGTCATATACAAACCAAGTTCTTTTTTTCGTCTCCTGATTAAGAAATTATTGGCATATATAATTAAAAAGCCGAGCACAACCGATACGAATACGGAAACACCGGATAATAGCATCGTAAACGCCTTAATCATTTCCGCTTGACTAGCGTTCAATGTCGTCATCGCTTCTGAAGCTGATAAAGAGTTAAAACTATAAAAAATACAAACCGCAAATGTTAGCGTTAAAAAGTAAATAAAGTAATCTTTAAAGCTTCTTTTAACATTGCGAGCTGACAGCTTAAAGTACATTATTCGTATCACCTCCAAGAAGCGTTACGACTCCAATAATCCGGTTAAAGAATTCCTTTCGTGTATCCTTCCCGCGAATTAATTCATTAAAAATCTGGCCATCTTTAATAAATAAAATTCGCTTTGCATAGCTTGCTGTAAAAGCATCATGTGTCACCATCAAAATGGTTGCCTGTAATTCTTCATTCAGCTTTTCAAATGAATCAAGTAATAAGCGTGAAGACTTCGAATCGAGTGCTCCTGTTGGTTCATCGGCTAAAATCAATGTAGGGTCTGTCACAATCGCCCGTGCCGCCGCTACCCGCTGCTTTTGTCCGCCCGACATTTGATAGGGAAATTTATCAAGAACTTGGGTAATTTCAAGCTTTTCTGCTACTTCTTGTACTAAAACTGTAATATCAGCTGGTTTTCGACCTTGAATGGTTAGTGCAATTGCAATATTTTCAAACGCCGTTAGCGTATCTAATAAGTTAAAATCCTGAAAAATAAAGCCGAGCTCATCACGACGAAATTGATCCAGCCTGCCTGTTTTTAACTTCGTAATGTCTTGCTCATTAATTAAAATTTTTCCTGTTGTTACCGAATCTATCGTCGAAATACAATTTAATAAGGTCGTCTTCCCGCTTCCGGATGGGCCCATAATGCCGACAAATTCTCCCCGCTCCACTTCAAAACTAATTTGATCAATGGCCTTTGTCGTATTTCCTTTATTTCCAAAATATTTTTCAATATGATCTACTTTTAATACCGTACTCACCTTTATCAGTCTCCTTTCATGGCTTTAGTGTATCTCACTATGCAGTCACTACATATCGAATTAACTTTCAACAATCTTACTATTTTGTAAGATTCGTTTTTCACACAAAAAAGAGCCTTTTATCAAGACTCCAGTAAAACAACCTTGCTTTTTGGAAAGATAATCTGGACTTCTGTTCCTTCACCTTTCGTAGATTGAATCGTCAACCCTAAATGCAATTTATCAGCTAACAATTTACAAATATAAAGCCCCATCCCTGTTGAGCGACGATATTGTCGACCATTTTCACCCGTAAAGCCTTTATCAAATACGCGGCCGATATCTTTCTCATCGATGCCGATTCCATCATCGACAATATGTAAGATAAGACTATGTCCATTTTTTCTTGTATACAGACTAATTTTATTATCACAGTAATTAATACTATTGACGATAATTTGATGAAGGATAAATTCAATCCACTTTTCATCGCTATAAACAACCTCGTCCATTTCAGTTAATTGCAGTTGAATTTTTTTATGAATAAATGCTTTAGCATTCTTTTTTAACACTTTCGAAATACAAGCTTGCAACGAAAATTCTTTAACAATATAATCCTTACCTGCACTGCTGCTGCGAGCATAATACAGCGCCTGCTCGACATATCCTTCAATTTTCTCTAATTCTTCCATAATCCCTTTCGTCACTTCATTTTTATGATTCTCAAACATCAATTTACTTGAAGCAATCGGTGTCTTTACTTCATGCACCCACGCCTCGATATAATCACGATACTCCGCCTGCATATCTTTATATTTCTTGACGTGCTCATGCATTTGTTTATCGGTTGTTTTTATAATGTCATATAAAATTTGCCCTTCAAGAAAGTTTGGTTCTTCAATGATCTCAGGGAGTAAATACTTTTGATCTAATGCCTCAAAGTTTTGAAGCAATTCATCATAGAAGTTTTTTCTTTTTAAAAATTCTAATCCATAAGATAAAAGCAACGGCCCAAACCAGCAAACAAAGACGATTATCATAACGACAGCCTGTACATTAATTAACCAAAGAAAGAGCGCAACAAGAACAAATAAAAAGATATTCATCGATAAAAATACCGCTCTTTCCTTTATATATCGTTGCAGTTTCATGCTAGGATATACCCAAGACCGCGTCTCGTTTCAATCGGATTTTTCATTCCAATTGCTTCGATTTTTTTTCGAAGCCGTGTAATGTTAACAGAGAGCGTATTGTCATCAATAAATAAATCCGACGACCATAAATACTCCATCATCTCATCGCGCGATACAATCTTGCCTTTATTCTTCATTAAACAGTGCAGAATTTTGATTTCATTTTTCGTCAGCTCTTCTTGTTGATGTTGATATGAAATTGTACCATTCGATAAATCAAGCTTGAGGGATTTATATAGTAGAATAGATGATTGTTGATGTGCATACGTTCTTCTTAACACATTTTCAATCCGAGCAAGTAAAATTTGCGTATTATACGGCTTTGTAATAAAGTCATCTGCTCCAAGATTTATGCTCATCAGCTCATCCATTTCATTATCTCGACTTGTTACAATAATAATCGGTACTTCTGAAGTCTTGCGTATTTCCCGACAAATATAATAGCCATCATATGTTGGCAAATTAATATCTAACAAAATTAAATGTACATCATCCTGCATCGCATATTCCATAATATTTTGAAAGTCATTCGGTGCTTCGACTTCATATCCATAGTTAGAGAGGAACTCTTGTAATTCATTTCGAAGCGTTTCTGCATCCTCCACAATTAATATTTTCATCTTTTGCAAAACCGTCACCCCTAGATTAAATAGTTACGGAAATTATAACCTTTTTCGCCGGTGTTAAGTAAAAAAAAACGCTTGGATGATGCATCCAAACGTTTCTTAAAACTATTTCGCTAATGTTGAAAAAGCATGCTCTGCCGCAGCAATCGTTTTTTCAAGATCTTCATCACTATGTGCTGTTGACAGGAACAATCCTTCAAATTGCGATGGCGGCAAATACACACCTTGGTTCGCCATTTCACGGAAATAGCTTGCAAAGAATGTAAGATCAGATGTTTTCGCTGTTTCAAAATTGATGACATCTTCATTCGTAAAGAACACACCGATCATGGAACCTGCACGGTTAAATGTATGCGGAATACCGTATTTCTTCGCCGCTTCCCCAATGCCTCTTTCCAATATATCGCCTTTACGTTTAAATTCTTCATAAACCTCTGGCGTTAACTGGCTTAATGTTTCAAAACCAGCTGTCATCGCAAGCGGATTCCCTGATAACGTACCCGCTTGATAGATGCTGCCGCTTGGAGCGACCTTCTCCATAATTTCACGCTTTCCGCCGAAAGCACCGACAGGAAGACCGCCGCCGATTACTTTACCAAGACATGTTAAATCCGGTGTAACACCAAAATATCCTTGTGCACAGTTATACCCGACACGGAAGCCCGTCATGACTTCATCAAAAATTAACAGGGCACCATACTGTTCCGTCACTTCACGTAAACCTTCTAAGAAGCCAGGCTGCGGTGGGACTACCCCCATATTTCCTGCTACTGGTTCAGCAATAATACAAGCGATATCTTCACCAAATTGCTCAAACGCATATTTGACAGCGGCTAAATCATTGTACGGTACGGTAATCGTATTTTGAGCTGTTCCTACTGGTACACCTGGGCTATCTGGTAAACCAAGCGTCGCAACACCAGATCCTGCTTTGATTAATAGAGAATCACCATGTCCATGGTAACACCCTTCAAATTTTAAGATTTTATTACGCCCTGTATAACCCCGAGCGACACGAAGAGCACTCATCGTTGCTTCCGTACCCGATGACACCATACGAATCATCTCAATGGATGGAACACGTTCAATGACAAGCTTCGCTAATTCGTTTTCGATTAATGTAGACGTTCCAAAGCTTGTTCCTGACTCCGCCACTTTTTTTAACGCTTCAACAACACGCTCATTCGAATGGCCAAGAATTAAGGGCCCCCAAGATAGAACATAATCGATATATTCATTGCCATCAATGTCGTACATTTTTGAGCCTTTTCCGCGCTCCATAAAAATTGGATCCATATCAACGGATTTAAAGGCACGTACCGGGCTATTTACGCCCCCTGGCATTAAATGAACAGCTTCAGCAAATGCCTGTTTTGATTTTTCATATGAACGCATAATCAGACCTCTTTTCCTTCTTCATCTAACCAACGAGCCACGTCTTTAGATGCATATGTAATAATTAAATCTGCTCCAGCACGTTTCATGCTTAATAGCGTTTCCATAACAATCGCTTTTTCGTCAATCCAGCCATTATTTGCAGCTGCCTTAATCATTGAATATTCTCCGCTTACATTGTACGCTACAACAGGAAGGTTGAAGTTATTCTTCACGTCACGCATAATGTCCAGATAAGAAAGAGCTGGTTTAACAATTAAAAAGTCAGCGCCTTCTTCGACATCACTTTCAGCTTCGCGGAACGCTTCCAAACGATTCGCTGGATCCATTTGATACGTTTTACGGTCACCAAATTGCGGTGCGCCATTCGCTGCATCACGGAATGGACCGTAAAAAGCGGAAGCATATTTTACCGCATACGACATAATCGGAATATCTTCATAGCCTGCTTCATCTAAACCAGCTCGAATCGCTGCGACAAATCCATCCATCATGTTCGAAGGGGCAATGATATCCGCACCTGCCTCCGCTTGACTAATTGCTGTTTTAGCAAGCAAGTCAAGTGAAGCATCATTTAAAATGGTACCTCCTTCTACAACTCCACAGTGTCCATGGCTTGTATATTCACAAAGGCATGTATCAGCAATAACAAGGATGTCTGGGAAGTGTTTTTTAATAACGCGCGTTGCTTCTTGCACAAGTCCGTTATGGTGGAACGCTCCTGTGCCATGCTCGTCCTTATCGTGCTCGAAAGGAACCCCGAATAGAATAACGGATTTAATACCCAGGCTTGCGACTTCTGTCATCTCTTCCATAAGGTTATCGAGGGACAGTTGATAAATTCCTGGCATAGAACCAATTTCATTTTTCACATTTTCCCCATCAATAATAAAAATCGGGTAAATTAAATCCTCTTTATGTAAATATGTTTCGCGTACCAACGCTCTCATATTAGCACTAGAACGTAATCGGCGATGGCGTCTGAAAAATAAATCTTTCATTTGCTCTTTCCTCCTTTAGCTTTTGTATATGCAACTAAGTCTTGTATCATCGCTTCTGTTGTATATACATTCGGACAAATATCCACCTCTAACCCATAGTGTAGAGCGGTTTTCTTGGCGATAGGTCCGATACATGCAATGATAAGACTTTCTAAGTATCGGTGCAACTCATATTGTGCCACAATTTTCATAAAATGATGAACTGTTGATGAGCTCGTAAACGTAATGACCTCCACTGCTTCTGTTGTAATCACTTCTACAAGCTTTTGCTTACTCGCTTCAGGCAACACCGTTTCATACACATCGAGTTCGTCGCACGCAGCCCCAATCTCTTCAATGGCTCCACTAATAATAGTTCGTGCTAAGTTTCCTTTGGCCACTAAAACACGGGAACGAGGAGAAAGCCGCGGTATAAATTCAGCCACAAACCCTTCAGCCACAAACTCATTCGGGATAAAATCAGCATGATAACCGTAATGTTGCAAGGCTTCTGCTGTTTTTGTACCGATAACCGCAATTTTAGGCAGCGACTGAGACTTGGCGTACTTCTCTGCTAATTCAAAAAAGAAACGAACCCCATTTTGACTTGTTAAGACCAGCCAATCGTAGTCTGATAAATGGGAAAGAGTCGCTTTAATCGCTTCATGACTGTCAGGCAGACGAAAGTCAAGTAGCGGCACCGTAATCGGAGTGCCGCCATATTGCTCAATCATAGCCTTGAAATGAGCCACCTGTCCTTGTCCTCTAGTGATTAAAATCCGATAATCATGGAGAGGAAGCTTAGTCATTACTGATTAAGCTCCTTTTTGACAGAATCAATCAATTGTTTGCCGCCTTTTTCACTAATAAGCTTGGCTGCATCTTGACCAACTGCTAGTGGGTTCATTCCTGCTACAACTTCTTTATATATCGTTTTTCCATCTGGAGAAGCCACTAATGCGGTTAACTCCACTTCGCCATCCTCTTTTGCCACGGCAAGTCCGGCAATTGGCACTTGGCAGCCGCCTTCCATTTCATCTAAAAAGGACCGCTCTGCTTCAACCGCTTTTTTTGTATTCTCACATGTGAATTTTGCTAACTCTGTAAGCAAATCTGTATCATCTGCACGACATTCAATCGATAAAGCACCTTGCCCTACAGCCGGCACACATAACGTATCATCTAAAAACTCTGTCACCACGTCTTGTTTCCAACCCATTCGAGCAAGACCTGCAGCAGCTAAAATAATGGCATCATAGTCTTCTGTATTCAACTTCTCTAAGCGCGTATCAATATTGCCGCGAATCCATTTAATTTCAAGATCCGGTCTTTGGGCTAAAATTTGTGCACTTCGACGCAAGCTGCTTGTTCCAACGATAGCACCTGGCTTTAAGTCCGCTAATTTAATATGATTCTTCGAAATGAATGCATCACGATGATCTTCACGCGCAGGAATGCAGCCAATTGTTAATCCCTCTGGAAGGACAGCAGGCATATCCTTCATACTATGTACGGCCATATCGATTTCTTTATCGAGCATCGCTTGTTCAATTTCTTTTACAAACAAACCTTTACCGCCGACTTTCGAAAGTGTAACATCTAAAATTTTGTCGCCCTTTGTTACAATTTCCTTCACTTCGAATTCATAAGGAACTCCAAGTGCTTTTAATTGATTAATGACCCAATTTGTTTGGGTTAAAGCTAATTTACTACGTCTTGAACCGACAATAATTTTTCTCATTGTTTCCTCCTAGGTATTCCAAAAATGGAATGTTGAAAGACTTCCAAACAGGAAAAAGTTAATTAAAACAATCATAAAAATACCAATATTTAAAAAAGCCAACATTCTTCCATACATCTGTTTTCTAATTTTTATATATAAATATACGCTATAACCAATTAACACAACGAAAGAACCAATAATTTTGAAGTCCAGCAAAGATAAATCTGGAACTTTAATATACGCCCATTGAATGCCTAAAATAAGTGAAAACATTAAGAGCGGTACCCCAATAACAGCTAAAATATAGCTCATTTGTTCAAGCTGTGTTAAATCCCCTAGCCTAATTAAACGTTTTCCCCATTTTTTCCGCTTTAATAAATCATATTGAATGAGATAAAGAATCGAAAATACACAAGAAAGCGTAAATGCTCCATACGATAAGAAGGCTAATGTAATATGTATCATCAATAACTCAGATACAAGCTGTTGAGCTAGTACTTCAGACTCGATTTGAACAGGAGCAAATGTATGAATCGCCATGACCATAAACCCAAGTACATTCGTAAAGAACACAATAAAATCTACACGCAGCAATCGATTGATGATAAGCGATAACGTAATCAACACCCAGGCATAGAAATATAGCCCTTCAAAGATGGTTAAGACAGGAAACCTGCCTGTTTTGACTACATATAGGCATAAAAAAATTGTTTGAAGTACCCAAACAATTGAAAGCAACCAGAAGGCAACTTTATTTGCCCTCCGGTTATTATGAAGAAAGTCAATAAAATATAAAAGCACGCTGAGCGCATACAATAATACGGTTACTTCGTGCAATCTTGTCATTAACAATTCCATAGTGCCCTCAATTAACTCTAACAGGAATCGGATTCAAGACCGCTGCTTTTGTTGTTGCTTGTTCTTGCTCGTCAGCAGCCATCAATTGTTCTTCAATCAATTCCTCTAAGCGGAAGATTTTCACAAAATTATTCAATGCTTCTTTCGAATTTGGCTCATCAGCGAGTTCTTTTGCATACAAAATCGGGTCTTTCAACATTTGATTAATAATGCTCTTCGTATGCTTATTCAGCACTTTTCGATCACGTTCACTTAAATGCGGAAGCTTTCTTTCTAGGCTGACCATTGTTTCTGCTTGAATTCCTAATGCTTTTTCTCGTAAAGCAGAAATAACCGGGACAACACCAAGCATATTTAACCATTGATTAAATTCAACGATTTCTGCTTCAACCATTAATTCAATTTTTTCAGCCGCTAATTTTCTCTCCGCTAAATTAGCTTGAACAATATCTTCTAAATCATCAATATCATATAAGAACACGTTCTCAAGCTCTGCCAATGCTGGATCTAAATCACGCGGAACCGCAATGTCAACCATGAAAATTGGACGGCCTTTACGCACTTTGTTTACAGCTGACATCATTTCTTGTGTCACAACAAAATCTTTCGCTCCTGTTGACGTAATCAAAATATCCGCTTCTACTAATGCACATTGTAATTCTTCCAGTTTCTTTGGTGTTCCATTAAAACGGTCCGCTAAATTAACGGCTTTTTCAAACGTACGATTAATAACGGTAACACTGTCAGCACCATTGCTGTGCAAGTTTTGAATCGCAAGCTCACCCATTTTTCCTGCACCAAGAATTAATACGTTTTTCCCTTTTAAACTGCCAAAGATTTTCTTAGCTAGTTCCACTGCCGCATAGCTAACAGATACAGCATTTGTATTAATCTCTGTTTCAGCATGCGCTTTTTTCGCTAATGTTAGCGCTTGCTTAAATAAATGATTTGAAACCGTTCCAATTGTCTGTTGCTCTTGCGCCAGCATATAGCTTGAACGTACTTGTCCTAAAATTTGTGTTTCACCAAGAACCATAGAATTCAAGCCGCATGTTACTTGAAATAAATGTTCAACAGCCCCATCGCCCTCATAAAAAAACAAATATTTAGAGAACTCTTCCTTATCAATTCCGAACCACTCCGAAAGAAATTCCTTCACATAATATCTGCTTGTATGAAGCTGATCACCAATGACATAAATTTCTGTACGATTACAAGTAGAAATAATAACATTCTCTAATATACTTTTTTTATTTTTAAGAGCTTCCATTGCCTGAGCAAGTTCCGCTTCATTAAATGATAATTTTTCGCGAATTTCAACAGGGGCTGTTTTATAGTTAACACCAACCGCTATAATATGCATATGTCGTTTGCACCCCCAAAATTAAATGTATTATGACTTAATCTATTATAGCATGTAT
>NZ_JBALMU010000152.1:31642-32038 GCF_036962285.1 Bacillus sp. JJ634 | reverse complement strand
TTACAGTTGTTTACTTCATTGCTAATTAGCAAAATGTTACAAACTATAAACGTTGAAAGGATTTAAATATATGAAGTTAGGCGCCCGCATTCTTAAGACGGGAATAGCAATTGTTTTAGCACTTTATTTATCGGAACTGCTAAACCTTCCTGCCCCGGTGCTTTCTGGAATCGCTGCAATCTTTGCTATTCAGCCGACGATTTATCGGTCTTATCAATCCGTCTTAGAACAGATTCAAGGGAATCTGATTGGTGCAATTGTAGCCGTTGCTTTCGTTTTACTATTTGGAAATGATATTTTCATTATTGGTTTAGCTGTTATGATTGTTATTACAATCAATATTCAGTTAAAAATGGAGAATACAATTATTCTTTCCATCGTGACAGTCATTGCGAT
>NZ_JBALMU010000152.1:12887-31609 GCF_036962285.1 Bacillus sp. JJ634 | reverse complement strand
TGGAAACACAAGGTGGAGAATTTCTTGAATTTGCCTTTATTCGTTGTGCTTCCGTCTTACTTGGAATTCTCTCATCCTTTGTCGTCAATCTTGTATTCTTACCACCTAAGTATGAAACGAAGCTATATAACGGAATTACAGAAGCGACTGAAGATACATTAAAATGGATTCGCGTCAGCACAAGACACGCTTCCGATCAAATGCTTCTTAAGAAAGATATCCATCGTTTAAAAGAAGTTTTATTAAAAATTGAACAAACCTATTCAATGTTCAAAGAAGAAAGAGAATATTTCAAAAGAAATAATCTAGCCAAATCAAGAAAGTTAGTCGTCTATCGACAAATGCTCATTACCACTAAAAAAGCATTTGAAACATTAAAACGAATTCATAAGTTTGAAAATGAAATTAACCATTTACCTGAAGATTTTCAACGTAAACTTTTACAACATCTTGATTATTTAAGCCATATGCACGAGCAGCTTCTCCTTCAACATATTGAGAAAATCAAATCAATTAGTCATCTTGAAGAATGGAGCGGTGAAGATTATTTAAGTCAACAAGAATTACTTACACTCTTTTTTGAACAACATTATAAACTAGATGCCGTACATGATGACGAGGAACATGTATCAACAAGAATTGTTCCTTTAATCTCAGCCATTATGGAATATGGTGAACAGCTCGATCATTTGGAAAAACTCATCGTCAGCTTCCAATCCTTTCATAAAGGAGTCAACGAAGTCTCTGTTGAGGAAGAGACTGATTAATAACTAAAGGCTGTCCTGAATCAGCCTCTAGTATTTACTAGACCTGCTTTAAAAAATAATTTGACTTTTTGTAAGCAGGTTATTACTCTTAACTATATAACTCTAGTTAAACTTGGCTCTTAGCTGAGAGACGAAATTTTAAAAGGTTTCCTTTTTTCGTTCGTCACTTGTCGATTACGACAAGTGACGTTTTTTATTTTTACAAAGGAGTGTTAGTTCATGCAGCTATTAAAGTATTCAATTATGATGTTAATTGGAGCCATTTGTTATGGAACATTATCATCTTTAATTAAAATTGGCTATTCCAACGGCTTCAATCCAGGAGAACTAGTCGGTTCACAATATGTAATTGGGTGGGTTATTATCGCAATCGTTTTCCTTTTTTCAGGTTCTTATCGCGTTTCTTGGAAGCACACTGGATTATTGTTACTAACAGGAATGTTAGCTGCTTTGGTCGGTAAAACATACGCTGTTTCAGTACAAGAGCTTCCTGCCTCTGTCGCCGTTGTCTTTCTCTTTCAATGCATTTGGATGGGAACTTTTATTGAATGTTTATTAGTTAGAAAATGGCCAGGTAAAAATAGACTGATAGCGATTGGTCTAGTTTTTGTCGGCACATTATTAGCTGGAGCTATTTTCGGCCAACCCCTTTCCGCCCTAAGCATAAAGGGCGTTTTATTCGGGTTGCTTTCTGCCCTTCTTTTTGCAATCTATATGTTCTGTAATGCTCGTTTTGCGACAAAAGTTAAGACAACTTCTAGATTATTTTATATTGGGACAGGAGGTATGCTAGCCGCTGCCGTCACAGCTAACCCTGTTCAATTAGTCACACGAATCATCACAACGGACTTATGGCAAATCGGCATCTTACTCGGCCTGCTTGGAGTCGCCATTCCATTCTTCCTCTTTGCCATCGCCTTGCCGAAAGTAGGTGTTGGATTAGGTGCGATTCTTTCTGCTGCGGAGCTGCCATCTGCTATGGTTACAGCTGTTCTTTTATTAGGAGAATATGTTTCTCCGCCGCAATGGTTTGGGATAAGCTTAATTGTTGTTGGAATGCTCTTACCGGATATACAGCACTATATCAAGAAATCAAAAAACACCATGAAAATAGCGTAAAAAAAGGGTGCCGCCGAAGCGCAGCACCCCTTTTTTATAAAGATAGGTTCTTGTTAAATAACGCGTTGCTCTTTAGCTCATTTAAGCCCAAAATCGTCTTTCTTATGCATCCAGCTGTTGAACTTGAAAAAGCTGATAATAATGACCCTGTTTTTTCATCAATTCATCATGTGTACCAACTTCGACAATTTCGCCATGCTCAATCAATACAATTCGATTGGCATGAGTAATCGTCGATAAACGATGAGCAACAATGAAAGTCGTTCGATCATGCGCCAATTTATCAAGCGCTTCCTGAATATAATGTTCACTTTCTAAATCAAGGGCCGAAGTCGCCTCATCCAGCACTAAAATCGGCGGGTTTTTTAAAAATACACGTGCAATCGCCACGCGTTGTCTTTGTCCGCCAGATAGCTTGATTCCTCGTTCTCCTACCTTCGTATCGTATCCGTCAGTTAAATTCATAATAAAATCATGCGCATTTGCAGCCTTTGCTGCCGCAATAACCTCATCATCTGTCGCCTCTGGATTTCCCATCAAAATATTTGCCTTTACCGATTCGCTAAACAAAATATTATCTTGAAGGACCATCCCGATTTTATCTCGAAGACTACGAACTTTTAAATCACGAATATCCTTCCCGTCTAGTAAAATACGCCCTTCTGTAACATCATAAAATCGTGGAATTAAACTAACTAACGAGGACTTTCCACCTCCGCTCATCCCAACGAGTGCAATAGTTTCTCCTTGATTCACCTCTAAGTGAATCTGCTTTAAAGTCCGCTCTTCTGTTTCATCATAGGCAAAGGAAACATTTTCAAATGTAATATTCCCTGCCACCTTCTCTAACTCTACAGCTCCCGGCTTATCCGTAATATCATATTTTTCATCCACAAATTCAAACATACGATCCATAGACGCTAATGTTTGAGTTAAAGTTGTCGAAGAGTTAACTAAACGACGAAGCGGATTATACAAGCGATCAATAAATCCAATAAAAGCAACCATCTCTCCTAGTGACAGTCCTCCGTGAATCACTTGATACCCTGCATATCCAATGACAACAAGCGGAGCTAGATCCGTAATCGTATTGACAACAGCAAATGATTTAGCATTCCAGCTCGTATGTTGTAATGCTTTTTCAAGAAAGTTCTTGTTTTGTTGATTAAACTGTTCTTGCTCATACTCCTCCCTCGCAAAGCTCTTAATCACCGACATCCCTTGTACCCGTTCCTGTAAATGGCTCTGCACATCGGCGAGTGCCTGCGAACGGTTTCTCGTTAATGCTCGAAGCTTGCCAATAAAATGCTTAACCGAAAAGATATAAAACGGTAAAAGCAGTAACGAAACAATCGTTAGGGGCACATCCATCGAAAACATAATCACAATCGCAATGACAATGGTAGCAAGGTCAAGCCACAAATTCATTAAGCCTGTAATAATAAAATTCTTTGTCTGCTCTACATCTGTGATAACCCGTGAAACGACTTCACCAGCCCGATGATTCGCATAATACTTGAAGCTCAACTTTTGAATATGAGTAAACAATTGATTGCGAATATCAAATAAAATTTTAGATCCTGTCCATTGCGCAAAATATTGACGGAAATATTCAATCGGTGGCCGAAGTACAATGAAGACAAAGGCCATAATCGCCATAACCCAAAATAGTCGTTCTGTTTTTGTATCAGTCGATATTGTATGATTAGCAACAATGTCATCAATTACATACTTTGTAAGCAAGGGAAGAAGCAGTGGTATAGCAAATTTTAATAAGCCAATAATAATTGTTGCGAAAATAATCCATTTATACGGCTTTACAAAGTGCAAATATCTCTTTACGCTGTCCACATAATTTCTCCTTATTATTTAAGTCTTTACAATACGTGTAGCCAAAGAAAAAGCCTGTTGATAATCCAACAGGTTTCCCCCTCATTAACGATATGTTAAATAACGTTCATACCATGTGTCAATAAACTCTGCCGAAAACGGCCCTTTTCGTTGACGTATCATATAAATCAGATAATCAACGTTTCTCTTTAAAATGTTATCAATTGCATCTGGATAACTCATCAGTTTTCGATGTCTTTCGTACTCATCCTCATCCAATAAATTAAACGTCATATCCGGGAATACTTTTATGTCTAAATCATAATCAATATATTTCAGCGCTTCCTCATCATACGTAAATGGAGAACTGATATTGCAATAATAATACACACCATCTTCTCTTAACATTCCAATTACATTAAACCAGTATTTAGAGTGAAAATAACAGATAGCGGGTTCTCTAGTAATCCACGTTCTTCCATCGGATTCTGTTACCATCGTGCGATCATTAGCTGCAATGACTAAATTTTGCGTTCCTTTTAAAACTGTTGTTTCTTCCCAGATTCGGTGGATATGTCCGTTATGCTTATAACTTTGGATTTGGATTTTCCCTCCCTCGGTAGGAACAATCCCCATGGTTTCTCTCCCTACTTTCTATAGGCACCCTATTTCACATTACTGTGCCTGATTCCTAAAACGATTCATGTGTTCAATATATTTAAACTTTTCCATTTTTCTTATATTCCTTTATTATAACGATTTATTGATAAATTTAA
Organism: Bacillus sp. JJ634; assembly: GCF_036962285.1. Classification (NCBI taxonomy): domain Bacteria; kingdom Bacillati; phylum Bacillota; class Bacilli; order Caryophanales; family Bacillaceae; genus Bacillus; species Bacillus sp. JJ634. Next base: position 27,117 of record NZ_JBALMU010000152.1, on the reverse strand, counting down.
AACAAAAGAGACCAATCTATTAGTAAATAAGTGTAAAAAGTCGAAATATTGTGACCTTCTACAGCTCCCTTTACCTATAAATTAGCCTCTTTTATCCGAATTTTCATCTCACACTTAATGGGCAGCCGGACCCTTAAAAAAAGGAAGATAGGTAGGGGAAGCTGCCCGTAAAGATTTGATTATTTCAATGAACCATCAGCAGGGATGAAGGTCCTCTCCCTGAGTAGACATTTCACTTTATCTAAACTTTTATTACAATGCCGCTTGTTCTAATTGAAAATGACGGATGACTTCTTCCGTTTGCTTTTCAAATACTTTTTGAATTTCTGCCAGTTCGCTCTTCTTTTGTTCTATTTCTTCTTGAATAGAAACGGCACCTAGTTCTTGCAATACCCGAAGCTGTCTTTCAATCTCTTGACAGCGTTCAATTTCTGATTGCAAAAATAAAAGCTTGTCCATTGTTTGTAACTGCACACCAATCAAACGGTCGAATTCCTCCATTTTATGCACCTACCTTACCTTTATTTTCTTTATTATGTATATTCTTTATTTTTTGTAAATTACCTTTAATAAATTTTGTAAAGCTAACAGAACTTTTGTCGAAAAAGAATTCTGCAACATAAACAAAGCACCCTTCTACTAGAAGGATGCTTTTTGCGCTGTTTGGTTAGCGTTTTGCTCTGCTTTGAGACTGTTGGTTTTGTTGTCTTACCTCTTGAGCATTTGTTTCACTTGCAAATTCCGTACCGAACTGTCCTGCTGAAGCGTTTTGTTGTTTCACTTTAGCAACGTTTGTACCTGTTTGTGTTTTTTTAGCCATTGAAATCACCTCCACGATAATAAGATAACCATCATCGCAGAGACTATCCTAAAAAAAGAAAGAAAATAAGTGAATAATTAAACAAGTAATGAAATACCGCCATCCACAATAATCGTTTGACCACGAATCATGCTTGCACCGTCAGAAATTAAAAACATAATCGTATTGACCATATCATCCACTTCCACCATGCGGCCTGCTGGTGTTTCTTCGGCTGCTTCTTTAAGCAGCTGCTCTCGGTTTGGGAAATGCTTCAATGCATCTGTATCAATAGCTCCACCAGAAACTGCATTTACACAAATGTTTTTTGGAGCTAACTCCACCGCTAAATAACGTGTCAATGCTTCTAATGCTGCTTTTGAAACGCCTACAACTGTATAATTCTCTAAATAACGAATCGAGCCAAGCGAACTAATACTCACGATTTTTCCGCCGCCATTTCGCTCCATTAGTTTAGCTGCTTCTTGAGCACAAAACAGAAGAGCTTTCGAATTAATATCCATTGTCCAATTCCAGTGCGATTCTTCTAACTCCATTAAAGGACGCTGAACACCGGAAGCGGCATTGCTAACGAACACATCTAATCGACCATAATATTCTTCAATTTCAGCAAACATTTTTTTCACTTTTTCAATATCGCCTACATTCGCTTTGATAACGAGTGCTCTGCGCCCCATCGCTTCAATTTCAGCGGCTACTTCCATTGCTTTTGTTTTACTGCGTGCATAATTAATGACAAGGTCATATCCTGCCTCAGCTAATTTTAATGCCGTACTTCTTCCTAATCCTTTACTACTTCCTGTTACAAGTGCAACTTTTTGTGTCATTTGTTTATTCCGCCTTTCCAAGTATAAAAGTTTATTTTTTAAAGAGAATAAGCAAAAAAGGAGTGTTTTTCAATGTATGTAGGTCGTGATATGACCGAGTTATCTATGTTACCAAAATCAAAATGGAATCAAGATGAACTCGCTTATTTCCATCACTCTCTTCAACAAATGGTACCTTATTTAAATCAAGAAGGACAGACTATTCATCGAGAAATTATCGAGGAAATTGAAAACCGAGGAGGACTGCATCGACAAGAGGCAGACTATACTCATGGTACCGAAGTAAAATTCGATTAACTCCCTCTAGCGTATGTGTCCAACCACATACGCTAGCTTTTTATTATAAAGGTTAGGAGCAGCTTGTCTAATCCATCACATAGGTTTGTTGATAGGACTTCCATACTTTTTGATGAGAAACAGGAAAAGCATATTGCTCTAACTCTTCCTTACTCACCCATTTTAAATTTTGTTCTTTCATCACACTTTCTTCAATATTCGTTAAGAGGCTCCCTCTATAAGCGTCTATTTTCCAAACTAAATGAGAAAAGACATGGTCCAGCGTAGTAAACGAATCAGATAGTTTCACGTCCGTTCTATAACTTTCTAAAAAGCTTGCTTCAAAAAAAGCACGTTTCGGCTGAATCGACGTATACATTTCATAATTCGGAAATTCCCATAAGTTAGCAAGAAGACCTTCTGAAGAACGTTTATGAATTAAAAACTCATCGCGTTCATTCTTCAAAACGGCAGCTACAATTGGTACATCCCGTGTTTTTTTCTTTTGAATTTTAACTGGTAATTCCGTCTGAATACCAGCAGCAAAAGCTTGACAATGTTTTTGAACAGGGCAGAGTAAGCAGGCCGGTTTTCCTGGCGTACAAATAAGAGCTCCTAGCTCCATTAAAGCTTGATTAAAGGCTGAAGGGTTTTCATGGGAGATTAAAGCTCGTACGGCTGTCTCAAAGGTTTTGCGTGTCTTTGGTTTTGCAATATCTTCGTCAATAATTAAAATACGAGATAACACCCTCATTACATTTCCATCAACAGCTGGCTCCGGTTTTCCATATGCAATGCTTAAAATCGCTCCTGCTGTATAAGGACCGACACCTTTTAACTTAGAAATTTCCTCCGGGCTATCCGGAACAACACTGTTATATGTTTCTCTCACTTCTTTCACGGCACTATGCAAATTTCGAACACGTGAGTAATACCCAAGTCCTTCCCACGCTTTTAAAATTTTTTCTTCATCGGCTTCAGCAAAATCGTCTAACGTCGGAAACCATTCGATAAACCGGTTAAAGTATGGAATAACCGTATCAACCCTCGTCTGCTGCAGCATAATTTCCGATACCCAAACCCGATAAGGATCTTTATTTTCACGCCAAGGAAGATTTCGTTGCTCCGCTTCAAACCAATCAATTAAATCATTCTGAAATGATTCTTTGTCTATATTTAATAAAGATTGTTCAAGTTTATCGTTCACTTTCTTTCCTCCACAGATGTTAAACCCTTTTAAAAAATTGGGCATATATATAGTATAAAAACGCTCCTTTCATTGTACTATAAGCCCGTTATTTGATGCAGGATAAACAAAAATCCAATAATTGGATAGAAGTTAAACTATATTCGTTTGGTGGATGAACAAAAATAAGTTATGATGATACTATCTAAGGCTTAAGGAGGTCTCACGTTTGGATACCGGCACTCACTTTGTTATGGGAATTGCACTTGGGGGACTTGCAACTCTAGATCCAGTTGTAATAGAAGGTTCGATTACCGCTCAAGCAGTGCTTGTAGGTACGATTTTAGGCTCCCAAGCTCCTGATCTTGATACAATTCTTAAATTACGCAATAATGCAGTCTACATAAGAAATCATCGTGGAATTACTCATTCAATCCCTGCCGTTTTGCTATGGCCAATTGTGATTAGCGCTGTCATATTTGCCTTCCTGCCTCAAGCCAACTTTCTTCATTTATGGCTTTGGACATTTCTAGCTGTTTTTCTTCATGTTTTTGTCGATATTTTTAATGCCTATGGTACACAAGCACTTAGACCGATTTCCAAAAGGTGGGTTGCTCTTGGCGTCATTAATACGTTTGATCCCTTTATCTTTGGCATTCATGTAGTGGGGTTAATTTTATGGGGCTTCCATCTCCCTCCAGGAAGTCTATTTCTCACCATGTATGGCATTATTGTTTTGTATTATATCACCCGTTTTAGAGAACGGGCTTTAGTCAAAAGAGCCGTTCGTCGACAAATTCCGAATGCTACAAAAATCGTGTTATCGCCTACTATGCGATTTCGACGTTGGAAGATTGCCGTGATGACCAATAAAAAATTCCATGTCGCTCGTGCCGAAAATGGGCACGTGACGATTCTTGATACATTTGACCGAATCCCGCTGCCAGATAGTGCGGTATTAGAAGCAGCAAAACATGATGTAAATTTAGCTGCCTTCCTTTCTTTCTCCCCTATTTATCGTTGGGAAATTGAAGAGACGGAACATTATTACGCGGTTCGTTTTATTGACTTGCGTTATCGAAGTAACGGCTACTATCCTTTCATTGCTATCGTTCATCTCGATTACAACTTAAATATTTTGAATTCCTATACAGGTTGGATTTTTAGCGAAGCCAAACTGCAAAAGAAATTGAACATTATCTTATAGCAGGTTAATCGGGCATTTGAAGTTCATCTCATTTAACCAGTAGACTATGTTATAGAATGCTGTTGATTTTCGAGCCATTTTTGATGAACAATATAGTTTATCAAAAATGATTCAAAAAAGCTGAAGGCACCAGTAATTCCGTGCCTTCAGCTTTTTAATGAAGTTGATCCGAATTTCGTAACAAATGTTGATATTTAGGGTTTTGAGCAACAAACTCATGAAACTTTTCACCATACTGATCAATCCAAGTATTTACCACTCGAAACGTCATCTCTTTTCCAGCATATTCATGCCCTGCCTTAGCATAGGTGGATTCGAAATCTTCCCATAATAATTCAACCCACGTTAACGCTTGTTCATAAGACATTTGCATATTTTTTTCTAACAGCTTCTTCGTTAGCCTTTCATGGTAATCATTCATTAATATCACCTCGTTACCAATATTTTTGCGACATTTCTCCACGAATCATGACTCATACTAGTAGTACGCGGAAACGCGTTTTTCACTTTTAACGATCTGGAGGGAACATGATTGCGAAATAAAGAAAACGGTTTTCCAAATCAAAACAGCGATAAATTCCAAGGCGAACCTCGGGCTAAACCTGAGTTTTCTTCCAAACGTGCTGATGGATCCATCAACACTCATCCGCAGGAACGTATGAGAGCATCTAACAAGCGAAATACTTAAATATGGGGAGTGATGAACAGCATGGCAAACAAGCGATTTTTAGGAAAATTTCAAAATCCACATCAAAGCCCTAAACATACATGGAGACAAATTAACGGCGAGACAAAAGAAACTCAAAAAAACGTTATTCTCCAAGCAATGACAAGAAAACAATCTTAATCAATATAGGCTGACTCCTTTACGCTTGAGTCAGCCTTTCCTTTATTTCAACATCGAAATTGGCAACGCCTCTTCTTTCCCATGGCCACCTAGGCGATATCCCCATGCAAAAACACCATTCATATAATCAATTTTAAAATAAACACCAGGGTCTCCTTCAATTTGATAAATTTCCCCCGGTTTAAAATCATCTGGATTTAATAAATAGGCTTTCGCCATAGTTGCTTTTCTTTCTAATACGGCATATTCATTTTCCATGCCTAACTGCTCTGCTTTTCGAGCCTTTTCAGTCAATGTTGCAATTTCTTGCTGCAATTCATATGGTGACATCAAGCTATATCTTACATCATTCATCTATATGACCCCTTAATTATTGAATTCGTTCCATTCCATATTAACGAAAAAATGAACGTTTGGCTATTTTTACTCGCCTTCTAATTCGTTTAAATAACGCTCAATTAATTCAAGTGAAAACCCTTTGCGGAATAATGCTTGCTTAACTTTTTGTTGAAATAAAAAACCTTCATAAGCGCGGTAGCGACGAATGATTTTCTCCGCCTGATAGCATAAAGAATCCCACTCTTCTTGCTCATCCTTTTCAATCGTTACACCTTCTAGGGCAATGACAATCACATCGCGCGAAAACCCTTTGCGGCTTAACATATGCTCAAGCTTTTGTTGCAAAGCCCGTTCTGAAATAGCTTTTTCCTTTTTGATTGATTTATTAGCTAAATGCTTAGCATGGTCAATTTGCACATCAAAGGGATATTCCAGAAGCGCTTGTTGAATCAATGGATCACTAATCCCCTTTTCCTTTAACTCGCGCTGAAGCACAACCGGTCCTTTATTACCGCCATTCACATGTGTTCGTACATAAGCTTTAGCAAAGTCTAAATCATTTAAATAATTATATTGATAGAGCCTATGAATCGTTTCATGAATAATTGGCTCTTCAATTCCTTTCTGCTTTAAATATACACGGATCTCCGCTTCAGAGCGCATGCGGTACGATAAATATCCTAAAGCATCTGTAAACGATTTTTGAATATTATCATGAAATTGAATTTGACTTAATAATAACGCATCAATTTCTTTTCCTTTTTTTAATTGAAACTTTAACAGAACATCCTCATCAACACTAAACGAATACTTTTCATCTATAAAGATATTATAGCGATCCGTTCGCTTTGTTTGAGTGGTTATTTTCGTAATTGTTGGCATCATACACACCTCCTTTTTACTTTACCACATTCAATCGTCGCTTTCCCTTTCAAAAGGCTGCCATTCCATGATAAGGTTAGCTCAAATCCTCTTAAAAGGAAGTGTTTTCCATGAATATTGCCATTGCAGGTGGAACAGGCTTTGTTGGAACTGCCCTCGTGGATGAATTAATACAAGCACATCACACTGTGTTTATCCTCACTAGGCATCCTGAAAAATATCACAATCAAAGTCAGGTTCACTATATTGGCTGGCTTTATGAGGGAGCCCGCCCCGAAAATGCATTGAACAATCTGGATGTATTTATTAATTTAGCTGGCGAATCTTTAAACAGCGGACGTTGGACAACCAAGCGCAAGCAGAAAATTACAGAAAGCCGCCTGACCGCCACAAAAGAAATAAATCGGATTCTGGCTGCCTGTACACATAAACCTTCTGTTGTTATTAACGCGAGTGCAATTGGTGTATATGGAGTGTCGGATCAATTAACCTTCTCTGAAACAACAGAATCTATTGGGGAGGACTTTCTAGCACAAACGGTGAAGTTGTGGGAACACGAAGCACTTCGCTCTAAAGCATACAGCAATCGAGTTGTCCTAGCTCGGTTCGGTTTAATTCTCGATCAACAGGGTGGGGCACTGCCCATGATGATATTACCGTACAAGCTAATGGCTGGCGGCACAATGGGACGCGGAACTCAATGGCTCTCATGGATTCATATCCAAGATGTCATTCGTGGAATTCTTTTTTGCATCGACCAACCTAAAATCTCTGGTCCCGTCAATTTTACCTCTCCAGAACCAACACAAATGAAACCATTCGGGCAAATGATTAGTTCTATCATCCATCGTCCGCATTGGCTTCCTGTACCGTCGTTCGCCCTTAAACTGGCTTTAGGTGAAATGAGCATGCTTGTTTTAGAAGGACAACGTGTACAACCAACTAAATTATTGCATCATCATTTTTCATTTTCTTACCCAACTTTAAAACAAGCCTTAACTGACCTTTTAACATAATAAAGTGGAACTTCCATCAGTGAGGGTTTTCCTTCATCCCCCACCTGCCTTCTTTGGTTCCTCATAAGGTTGAGGCGGGGTTCTTACTGCCCGTTAAATGTGGGATAAAGTCAAAAGAAAAAAATTCCTGATGTATGTTTAGTTCATTTAAGGAAAAAATAGAAATATTACCAAAATAGGAGATGATTAAATGGCCAATAAAAAACATGAAAAGTTAAGAACAAATTTAACTAGTACACAAGCCGTACTATACTCACGTGAATTTAAAAGCGCAGATCGTGCAGGCGGATTCACTGATAAGAGAGCCCGTCGTTAACATCTAATCATCCTGATAGGAGGTACTTCAATGGGACAAAACCATAAACCTATTAAACGGAATAAAAACAACCAAGGACTATCACAATTCGAAAAAAACTTACAAAGTGATGGAATTGATGTGGAATACTCAGCAGAATTAGCAGATGCAGATGATTTAGAGGCACAAGCACGAGCAAATGCAGCTGATCAACGCGCTAAAAGAAATAACTAAATATAAGGCTTGCTTTCCTCAAGCCTTGCATAGAATCAATATGAGGCTGACCCAAAAGTCACGAAAAATGGCTTTCGGGTCAGCCTCTCCGTTTAGCTGAACAATCATGCTCCTCAGATCATTACGTTTTTGCCTTCGTTAAAGTGTGTTAAAGGACAAAATTTGGGAAATATTAAAGAATATCGCTCTTCACTTTTACACACAGGTTTATCCACAGAACTGTTAATATTGTGGATATATTCTGAAAATACAGATAAATAATGAACTGTAATCTCCATTTTATTAACATCATAATTATGGAAATTATGGATAACTTTGTGGATATTGTGGATAAACTCTCCCATTCATTCGTATCCCTTTATTTCTTTTGTGGATAATTTTTCAAAGTACCTTTATGGGAAATAAATTTTTAAGTTACTTGTGGGAAACAAAAAACTTTCCAAGTTCCGTTACTTGGAAAGCTTTGAACTTTAACTAATTAATTCAACTAAAGAATCAATCCTAATCCATGTTTTCCTTAAACGATACTCATGTGCTTTCTCAAAAATTAACTTATTAGCTGCTTCATAATCCGTTTCTGCCTCTACTATACTACGCCCTTCTAAAAACGTATTTTCATCAAAAAAAGCATGCCAACTAATTTTAAATAACTTATTCACCTTATTCACCTTATTCCCCCGCTTCTACCCTCTATACTAGCACCTTATTTATAGTATTTATCGGTTGTTCCCTCCAGTATTTAAAGAAATCCACCAGATTATCTAGGAAATATAACATAGTACAACGGACCTTTATCCTCTCGTAAATCATAAAGATATCTATATAAATCCAAATTCATTTTCTGACATGATCCTAATTTAGAAGTCTCCCCCTTTTCTACAACTCAAAAATTTACATTCCTATGACGATATGTGTACAATAAGAAATGATTGACCTAAAGAAAAGCAGGTGACGGCATTGGACATCAAACATTTACAATACTTTATTCAAGTAACACACTTCAATAGCTTTACTAAAGCCGCCGAACATTTATACATTACTCAGCCTACGATTAGTAAAATGATTAAAAACCTCGAAACCGAGTTAGGCGTGGAACTTTTTGATCGCTCACGTAAACAATTAACACTTACCGATGCCGGACGAGTCGTACTCGAACAAGCAAAATTAATTGATAAGGCATTTAGCAATTTAGAAACAGAAATGGAATATCTGTCGGGCTTGAAAAAAGGACATATTCGGCTAGGATTACCCCCAATTATCGATGCTTCCTTTTTCCCAAAAATTATCGGCCGCTTTCATGAGGAGTATCCAAATATTACACTCCAATTAACAGAAGATGGTTCGAAGAAAATACAAGAGGCTGTGGAAAATGATTTACTTGATATCGGTGTAATTGCTTTCCCTACTAATACTGAGCTTTTTCACTCTTTTGCATTTTTAGAAGAAGATATTCGATTAATCCTTCATCCGGAACATCCACTAGCTCAAACTGAAGAAGTTGATTTAGGAGCTCTGGCTCAAGAAGACTTTATTCTTTTTAATAAAGAATTCATACTGCGTGACCTTGTCGTCTCCTCCTGTGAGGTAGCCGGCTTTACTCCTCGTGTTATGTCAGAGAGTTCACGTTGGGACTTTCTTGAGGAGATGGTAGCCTGCAAGCTAGGGATTACACTATTACCCGAAAGTCTATGCAGTCACTTACAAAATCACGTTTGTTCTGTAAAAGTCATTAACCCATCTATAAAGTGGAAGCTGGGAGTCATTTGGAGTAAAAATCGTCATCTATCCTTTGCAGCTAAAGAATGGCTGCGCTTTGCAAAACAAGTATTAACCGAGCAAAAGCTAGATACAGATTAATCTTCCTTTCAAATCCATGAATGGACTATTCATCAAACCTCAATCATAGATAAAAGCTATAGTTATAATGAATTATAACCATTTTACTTTCTATAGAAGCAGGAGTAGACTGTTTATGAATATAAGCATTGTGAAATTGGAACCTATTTTTTCATAGTACGAAAGGAGATATTATGGTCACTTTATCAAGTGTAGATGAGTTGCAAACAACCGAAGAGGCACTGGAGAAAATTAAAGATTCTTACCCCGATTTATTTAAGAAATTACTCCATGTCGTTGGCTTAACACGCGCTTTTCAATTCAAGTATCAATATATGGGCTGTTTGATTATGGACGAGGACGCAAGCGAATTTACCCCTGAATTTGTAATGCCCTCTGTCATTAGTCTATATAAAGAAGAAATACAAAAATTAAAAGATGATCCAAATATCCATATTTTACAAAAAACTTTCGCTGACTATGAAACAATTGGATATGCCAAAATAAGCATGTTGGTGCTTGGACAAAGCCCTGAATCGCTTCTCGGTGCTTCATACATTAAATAAATTACCCCTTACTTGTTCCCAGAACCCTCTTCTGATTTCAGAAGAGGGTTCATTCTATATTATCCAACTGAACATAAAAAACAGCAATCCCTTTAATTAGAGATTGCTGCTTCTATTTAACGAGTTGCTTTATGATTATCCTCATGAATATCTAACATATCTAATAGGAAGATAAAGATTGGAATCCCGATAATTAACCCCCAAATACCAAGGAAGTGTTCGGAAAAGATAAGTACGATAAAGGTAAAAAATGTTGGTAAATTCGTCTTAGCAGACATAAACTTCGGATTTAAAATATAACTTTCTATAGCATGGATGACAGCAATCATGATTAATATAGCAATAACCATTGAGATCCCGCCTATACTATAGGCAATCATACTAAGTGGAATAAGTGAAATAATCACACCTGCTACCGGAATTAATCCTAAAAAGAAAATCATAACACCGAGTCCTATTAACTGAGGGAAACCCATTATCCATAAGAAAGTGATAGAAAGGACCGCGTTTGTTGTTGCAATTAAAAATTGAACTTCGATTACTTTTCCGAATGAATTCACGAACTTTCTACCAAAATGCTCTATATTTAAAAAGAAGCTACTGAATTTTCCTCGTTTAAATTTAGAGGTAAAACGAATAATTTTGTCCTTTTCTAATAAGAAGAACAGGCTCAATAAGATGGAAAGGAATATTTGGAGAGTTAACTTCCCAAGGTCTGCAACATATAAATAAACAAAGTTCACTTGCTTTTGAAAATCAAGCGGTGTTTCTACATCATTCATGTATGAAATAAGATACTTAATGATGCGACTATCAGGTGGATTTTGGAAGAAAAACACAATTTGCTTCACTAATTCCGTTAATTGCATCGTAATGACCGGTAAATATTTATATAATACAATGCCTAAAGAAGACAGTACAATAGAATATAAAAATACAATGACTACTTTAGAGTTAATCCGAATGACTTTATTTACTTGAGTCGTTATAAATCTCTCTAATCTGCCCATAAGAAATGTAAAAATAAAAGTAAACAATAATAAATTAAGCATACTTCCAATACTAATTAAAAATATAACAACAACGACTAATGCAATCAGTCTTGAAAAACCTTTACTTTGTAAATATTCTTTGACCACTAACCTATCCCCTAACTTCATTTTGGCATATTCATTCCTACTATATATATATCTTACACAGATTAAGACAACTGTACTACTTATAGCCTTCATACAATATTTAGAAAAACCATCTCTACTTCTTCTTTTAGTGGCCACACTTCATAACCATTCTAGAGCCTAAATAATGGTCCAAATGTTATCAAAAAAATCCCCTATATTGAGAGTGTATAGAAATATCCACTTTACAACAAATACTAATCTTCATCCTTCACATCAATATCTTCTGGAATAGGTTCATTTAAATACTCAGCAACCTGTTTTTTATAGGTCTCCATTTGTTCAAAATGTGTGTTAAATTGGTCTTTATAAATTAAATACTGTTCACCATCATGAACAGCCCGTATTTTATTTTGTAAAATTAAGCTTTTAATATGTAATTCTGATAATGATATATACTCTGCTGTTTCTTTCACTGTTAAATACATACACTCACTCCCTCTATTATTACTATACTAGAAAAAGCTAGGATTTTCACGTTCCTAAGAACTATTTTGCAGATAATTTTTCCGCTCAATTAGACACAAAAAAAAGCCTAGTCGTGACTAAGCTTCCACCATATAAACAATCTATTCTCCTCTAATCTCTAACAGCTTTTGCTTTAACTCTGTTTCCATAGAAGCTAGTTCGTGCTCTGCTTGACGACGCTTCATACGGCCTTCCTCCTGAATCTTCAGCGTTTCTTCCAACGTAGAAATTAAACTTGCCTGCGTTTTCTTTAATGTTTCAATATCGACAAGACCTCTTTCATTTTCTCTTGCCGTTTCAATCGTATTTGTTTTTAATAGTTCTGCATTTTTCAAAAGCAAGTCATTCGTTGTTTTGGAAACTTGCTTCTGAGCTTCAAGTGCATGGCGCTGTCTAACAAGAGTGAGCGCAATAGCTACTTGATTTTTCCACAACGGAATAGCAGTCATAATAGATGATTGAATTTTCTCTACTAATGCCTGATTAGTATTCTGAATTAAGCGAATTTGAGGCGCACTTTGAATCGTAATTTCTCGACTTAATTTTAAATCATGCAAACGTTTATCAAGCCGATCCGCAAATTGAATCATATCATTGACTTCTTGAAACTTCATTTGATCATTGGATATTTGCGCCGATTGTTTCAGCTCCGGAATTGTCTTATTATACAATTCTTCAAGCTTAATTTCACCTGCAGCAATATATACATTCAATGCATGAAAATAATCTTTATTCGTTTCATATAATTTTTCTAAAATAGCAATATCAGATAATAAGACATTTTTACTTCGATCAAGCTTAACGCTAATTCGATCAATTTGCGCACCGGTCTTTTGATACTTAGACAGCATCTCTTGAACGGAACCTGAAACCCTACCAAATAATTTCCCGAAAAACGATTGCTTCTCTGGCTTTAATTCATCAGGACTTACTTCATTAAGCCTCTTCATTAAATCACTGATAATTTCGCCAACCTCGCCAATATCTTTCTTTTGAACATGATCCAGCATGGAGTGTGAAAAGGTTAACAGTTTCGCTTGCGCAGGTGTTCCATATGAAATCATCGCCTGATGGTCTTTTGGATTAATTTGTTCAGCTAACTGATAAGCTTTTGCCCGATTCTCTTCTGGAATTACATCAATCAGTTTAACAGGTTTGGACTCTTCTGCCGGACTTTCCATAATGACCTTCTGCTCTCCAAATGGGGCCGCCAATAAGTCATCTAGTAAATTGTCCTTTTTAGAAAGATTACTTTCACTCATTTAGATCTCCTACTTTCATCAGGTAATTCTAATTCCTTCTTCCTATTAATCGATTGCTTGGCCACGTCTAATTCAAAATGCAAATCCTCAATATCTTCAGCAAGCATATGATATAAATCTTTCTCCACCGTTTTTGTCAGCTCATCAAGCGTCTGACGTGTTTCGACTAAAGATTGATTTAATTCTTTACTTTTACTAAGCTGCCGTGATAAAAACGCATATTTCTCAGATAACTCAACGATCGAGTCTAAATGTGAAAAATAAAACGGCTCCCCCTTATAAAATCGCTTCGGTTCATGTTTTGTTAAGCTATATATTCTTTTTAGTAAACGCATAAGCTCAATTCTTTGTTTCAAGGAAGAGATATGGCGAATGGTTAAAAGCGTTTTATTAATACGAGATATTTTTTCTTTTGCCTCAGTTAAATTTCGTCTTATATATTGATATTCTTTGCGTGTTAAACCGTGCTTTCTTACAAAACGCTGTTGTAAAAAGAAAGACGTAGCTCCATACAAAATAGCTCCTCCAGCCATTGCAGCAACTGTCGATAACATAGAAGTTAAATCAAAAGCAAAGAAACTCGCAAGCCACACAAGAAACGCGCCCGGCAGTGCGATCAATAATTGAATGAAAACAGCTAAAAATCTGTTCATTATAAGGACACTCCTGACATATAAAGTGAAACTTCCATCACCGAAATATATACTTACTTCATTATACGGATGTAACAATATGAAGTTTCATTTCTTTCTACAATTTTAACGATATACGATTCTTTACATTTCTGCAAATTTTAATTAAATACGCTCTTTCTCTCGCTTTTCCTCCTCATTTAGACGTTTACCCAATCACTATGCCCATCTCTGCATACTGTATAAGGAATTTACCTAAATATCAAAAGGAGAGCTGCAAGATGAAACCATATAGTTATTATCCTGAGTATTATACGCCTTATCAACCTACACCGCATATGTCTTATCCAAATTATCCA
>NZ_JBALMU010000152.1:0-12735 GCF_036962285.1 Bacillus sp. JJ634 | reverse complement strand
GAATCAACGATGTATGAACTAGATCAAGTTGAATCAGATATATATGAATATGAAATAGATCGTCAACCACCTCAAGCTCAAGGTATCGAAAGAAGATTACGGGAATTAGAAAGAAGAGATGAACAGCAATCACGAGAAATCAATCGCTTGAACCGAGAAATTACACGTATTAATCGTGAAGTTACTCGTCTTATCCAGAGTGATGAGCGTCAAAATCGCCGATTAAACCGATTAAATCAACGTCTACGTGCCGTTGAAAACCGCTTGAACATTCCATTTAGTGCACAAGATGGATTCTAATACTAATTAGCAGCAAAAGTTTAATCTCTTTTGCTGCTGTTTTATTCCATAGTTAAGTAGCACTTTCCTTTAACTGCGATAGAAGCGTGTATAATTCTTCATCCGTCAGATCTCGCCATTCCCCTTCTTCTATGCCATCTACATGAATGTTCATAATTCTAATCCGCTCAAGACGAACCACTTTATAACCAAGTGCTTTACTCATTCGTCTAATTTGTCGATTTAATCCTTGCGTTAAAATAATCCGAAATTGATAATCATTTATCCGAAAAACATGACATGGCTTTGTCCTTGTTCTAAGAATCTCTACTCCATTAGACATATCTTGAATAAACTCGTCTGTAACCGGCTTATCTACTGTTACTACATATTCCTTCTCATGCCCATTCTCTGAACGCATTATCCTATTAACAATGTCCCCATCATTGGTTAATAAAATCAACCCTTCAGATGCTTTATCTAATCTGCCAATCGGAAAGATACGTGAAGGGTAATTTACAAAATCCATGATGTTGCCTTCTACATGTTTGGCTGCCGTACATGTAATTCCAATCGGTTTATTTAGAGCAATATAGACTGGTTCGGCTTTCTCAGGGATGCTTTTTCCATCAATAAAAACAACATCACCAGGACTAACCGTCACTCCGGGTTCACAAATCACACCATTAATCGTAATTCTCTTCGCTTCAATCAAACGATCTGTTTCCCGCCTTGAACAGTAGCCTGTCTCGCTAATATACTTATTGATTCTCATCTGTTTTCACTTCCATTATAAATACTACAGCGACAATAAACTTCATTCATGCAACAAGCTTGTTATTAAGACGCTATCGCTTTTTACCCCCGCACTTAACGGAGAGTAAGACCCCCACTGATGGAAGTTTCACTTTATCTACATGATTATTAAACATAGATTCTGCAAAAAAAGAAGTGGTGACTCCCATTCTCTCTTGAGTCACCTACTTTTCTATAAATATTTACTATCCATATAAGTCCAAATGCTTTACTATTCTCTCTTTAATTTTCTTTCTTCTAACGTACCAAATACATACGCCATACCATCTTTCGTCACAATCCAATCTCTTCCCATTTTCTTAATGGTCCCTTTAGGAAATTGATCTATCCTTTTTCTTAACGTGGAGCTATCTATTCCCCATAATTTACAGGCATCCGCTGAGCCCATAATCGGCAGCTTATCTAAATCGGGTTTTGCTAAACTAATTTTTCCCATCTGTTATCACCTAATTAATGTTGTCTTACTCTCCAGAAGCTTCATAAGCAGCTCCTCGGTAAAAGCCACCCCTCGTCCGTTTAACCACGTTACTTTCGGAGCGCTGGGCATCGTCTCAAATATTTCTCCATGTAACGGACTATAGCCAATATTGGCTTCTTTCATCATCAAATAATCCATGAAAGAATCGCCTGCCGCAACATGTACATCATAATCATCGATATACTCTTTTACTCTTTGAACAGCAAAGGCCTTATCTACTTGTTGAGGAAGGATGTATAACTTTCTTCCATGTAAAAATGTTCTCCAGCCCATCTTCTGTAATTCTACTTCAAAAGCCGCTAGCTCATCGTAAGGAACTGCTTCTTTAACAATCTGAAATACATAGAAAAGGCCGTCGACATACGACTCTCGCAACACCCATGATTCATGCCTAATGGTAGCAAAGGCTTGCAGCATATCTTCCTTTGGCAAAGAAGTCCTCACAATTCTTGCATGGAGCTCTTGATGCCAATCTTGATCAACGACTCCGTCTATAAGGATTGTACCACCATTACTTGTTACTGCAAATGGGGGCTTAATGTCGTTCTGAAAAAGATGAATTCTTTTATACAGATGCAAGGCTCTTGTTGTAACCGGAACAAACAAATGATTCTCATGAAATGCATTCAATAGTTTAATGGATTGATAAGACATAAAAGTAATAGAACGCTCATCCACCATTTCTACACAAGCCGTTTCGCTTTCTATAGGATACTCAGTCATCATTCTTTCAGAATAGATTAACGTTCGATCTAAATCAGAAGTAAATAGTATCATCCGATATCTCCTTATAATTCTTTAATAATGCCACAGCAAGAATATGACATGTCTGTAAATTCTTCTACCTGAACATTTTTATCTTTGGCTAACAATAAAATATGCGTTAAATCATTCGAATAATAAGGGTTGATAAGAATTTTCCAAGGCACTCTCCGAAGCAGCACCCTTGTCGTTTCTCCTACTCCCGGCTTTACGAAATTTGAATTCTTGATAGAGAATATTTCTTGAATGCGTTCCACAGACTGAGCACCTTTCCAAGATGGTGTTTGGTCTTCATTCGCTAATTCTACTAACCTTTGTTGAATATCTTCTATTACATGAGCAAATTCCGCAGCAATACAATCTACATATAAGTTGGACACATCCACATCTTTCAGTTCTCGATAAAACTTCGTTCCATGAAAATCTCCTTTTTCCATAAACGATTCATTCCATACCGTTCGGCTGACAAGTCCTGATACAGTAGAATTTAAACAAGCCGAAGGGATTAAGAAGTCCTCTCTTGTTCCATATATATCGACGCAATGCCCAGGATCAGCCAACACAGCAAGACTAGCATTCAATTGGTTCGAATGTGCAGTATTATACTTCTGACATGCACCCTTCAATTCTTTTGTAATGGCCCCTTTTCCCGTCCAGCCATCTATAAATTGAATATCAGCTGCTGCATGATGAGCAAATATATAATCAATCGCTGTCTCATCAATCCCTCTGCCTCTAATAATCGAAATCGAGTAATGAGGAATCTCTACTTGATGGATAGCTTTGAAGTAGCGTTTCACTAATACACCAATAGGTGTCCCTGCTCGTGCTAAACTGACTAAAACTAGATTGTTCAATCCACGTTTTTCTTTAATTTGTTCTGCTACAACTCCAATGGCTATCGCAATCCGTTTCGAATAGTGATTCAATGTACGATGGAATAAGGAAATATACTGCTCATCCGGCTGGTACTCCATTGGCAGCATTTCAGAATAATGGGTGCCGGATTGAATAAGCGCCTCCCGTTCTTCAGTTTTTATCTCTAACTGATACTTACTAATATCTCGCAATAAAAAAACAACATCGTCTACACTATAACTCCCTATTCGATCCGGTCGAACTCCCGCTTGTACCATTCGCTCCCCTCCTTAAGCAATTACGAGCAGATGTCTGTCATCATCACCACTGTAATCGTAGTAATATTCGTTCGTTTAAGCTCTTCTACCAAGCTTCGTATATCGTCTTCGGAATGCATGCGTTCGACTAAAATGATGAGCTCATCATATTGATTTTGTTTAATATTGTATAGGAAATTCGTTGTTCCTGTATTTTCTGGACTATCAAATGTGAATTTCTGTTGAATGGTATATGATTCTATATTCCTCTGATAAATCGGACTGCGGGTTGTAGATTGAAAAAATACATCTTCCCCTAACTGAGCAGCTATTTTCATAGGAACATACATAAATTCTCCCGTGCCAATAACTAACGTGCGGCTCCCTTTCCGCTGTTTTTTCACGGATTCTGCAACGGCTTTTAACTCGTTTGAATAGAGGGATTCCTCCGCTCTCGTCAATCCGAATCTTCCTGTCGCCAATAAATAAGGGGAACGATTAACTGTTCCATCAGTGGAAATAGATGTTATTCCTTTTATCTCACTCGTTTTTACATCGTTATCAGAAGAGAGGAAGGAAGTGGTTGGTTCAAGATATGAAGAATGAATGGACTGATTCTCTTTACTTAAAACCGGTTCTCCAAAGACTGTAATCATTCCATCTAATAAAGCCACGGTATGAATCGTAATATTCAACTCTTCTTCTAATTGCTCATATCTTTCTCGATGCTCCTGTGATCTCCAATCTAAAATAGACACAACAGTAAATCGTGTTTTCTGAGGATACTGCGCCTTCATTGTTCGAATAATGTTAATGGCTGTTTTCCCTGTCGTAATTTCATCATCAACGAGTACGACTTCACTATCATCATCAAAAAAGGCGGAATCCGAGGCATACACCCTATGACTCGTTGCATGTGAATGTTCTTCCTCAAAATTAATAACAGACGTTAATTCTTGAATCTGTTCTCTTGTCGTATGAATATACTTTGTCTGCTCTCCAAATGCGCTAAATACCGCATGACCTAAAGCTGTTGCAGTTTCAGCAAATCCCATCACGGTAAGCGGTTGATCTAACAAAATAGGCTGACGTTCAATATCTGCTAGTACTTCTGAAAGACGGCTTTTGGTCTGCAAAGCATGAACAACTGATTGCATGCGCGGATCCTTCACCCCATGCACAAGTTCTACATAGCGCATAGCGAGCAGCTTCCCTACCACCAATGGGATATTGGGATCCACCGCTAAATGTTTACCTAATACTTTGCTAACAAATAGAAAGCTTCTCCGTTTATTAATCCGCGTTGCCATTTGAAACAATTGAGATAATTCAAATTGATATGGATTTTGCAACACATCTACTTCAACCGTTAAACCATCCATAATATGATATACTTCTTTAGAAGCGATCGTTTCTACCATTTCTTTGCTCCTTCATTAAATTGTTTTTCTTCTGTCATTAAATGAGTAAACGTTTGGCCTTTGTTATATACACCAAATACTTTTGCTTGTAGCAAAATTCGTTTCGCCCAAGAAAAGTGCGGTTTCATTTCATTCATTTTATTAGCGTACTCACTTTTCACAACTCCTACTTGACCATCGTTATAATCTAGTAAACTGGTTGCATCAAGATAATCCTCATGGCTAACAACATATAATGAATGAACAGGCTTAATATGTGTCGGATGAATGACCGTTTTACCAACAAAACCATTTAATTGATCCAGCATCACTTCATTTATTAAGCCATCTAGATATGGATTACTCCTTGGATTATTAGAAAAGAACTCCCACACTGGGCCTGAAAGCACGAATCCGCTGCCATTTCGATTAAATAGATTCATAATATCTGTTAAACAATCGCGAATGACTAGAACATCATAAATGCTTGTATTTACCTTCCTTCTAATACCGTATAATCCGCAAAAATCTGTGGCTCCAATTCGAATATTTAATATATAAGCTTGATAAGCTTCTAATAGCTCTTTAATTTTGTTTAACGTTGAGATTCTCGTTTCTTTATACACAATGTCTGCTGTCTCTAACACTGGCATACCATACAAAACCATATCTTCTGAATTATTGTTCTTTAAAATCTCTAAATAGTCTTTCCCTGCTTCATACGAAAACTTTGGAAATACATATCCAGTCAATACACGCTGAAGCCTTCCTAATTGTTTCGTCATCCTCTTCATTTGCTGCGGGCTTCTTACTCGAATAAAAATAAGAGGCAACTCTTCTACCAATACTTTTTGTTCTTCTACAGCTCGATTAATGTTTGAAATATGCTGAATAAGCATTTGCTCCGCTTCCTCTAGTCGACTATCACCAACAGCATCTTCTAAATCAATGACGACAGAAGTAAGCTCTCTATACTTCTTTGTCACTAGCTCATCTGCAATGCTCTCTCTAAGAGCTGGCATATACAAAGTAGCACCTAGCGCATAAGCTAGCGTTTCCCGTTCTGTATATTTAGTAAAGGGCTCCGGTTCTTTATAGAAGATTTCTATTTTTCTTTTGGCCGATTCAACCTCAAAATGTTTCACAACGAAATCTACTTCCTTCCTATATAAAAGGATGGCTACTGCTGAAACAGTAGCCATCTAGAAATATTCATCCCACACTTAACGGGCAATAATTCCCCATTAATGGAAGTCTTCCTTTATTCTTCTTTTGAAACAGCCGTTTCTTCTTTTACTACTCCAGCATTTTTTTTATGAATGATAATCGTAATAGCAAATGCTAGAACAATAATGGCAAAAAACACTTCATGCGGCAAATGGAAGCCAAACACGCTTGCCATCATTTTAGCAGCAATAATTCCAATCAAAATGAATGCCGTGTTCTCCAGCTCAGGAATTTTATCAATTAATAGTAAGAAGAATCTAGCTACTGTACGCATTAATAAAATACCAATCATTCCACCGAGAAGAAGAACCCATACTTGATCCGAAATAGCAAATGCAGCTAGAATGGAGTCTGCTGAGAAAGCAATATCCATCATTTCCACCATAATAACTGTCGCCCAAAATACGCCGAACGTACGAACTAACCAGCTATTTTTATTAAACTCTTTTGCCTCTCCATCATCATTTCCTTTTTTGCGGAAGTGACTATAACAAATCCAACCTAAATATGCAGCACCTAGTACTTTAATGAACCAAAACTTGACAAGATAGACGCCGATACCGATGAATAAGAATCTGAAGACATACGCACCAAGTAATCCATACATCAATGCTTTTTTTCTTTGTTTTTCAGGAAGATGTTTGACCATAACCGCTAGTACAAGGGCATTATCAGCAGAAAGTAACCCTTCCATAATAATCAATGTCCCAATTAATCCCCATGCAACAGGATCAGTTAAAACATCTGCCCACATTCCCCAATCAAAAAACAAAGCATACGTGCTTAAAATCTGATTAATAATGTCCAAAGGAAATAACCTCCGTAAAAAATGAAATGGGATTACTCCCTATATAAATAAGAATACTTATGCATCTAATCCGTATGCATTTACTAATGCTTGCAATCCGCCTTGGTAACCAGCACCAACTGCACTGAACTTCCACTCACCTTTGTTTCTATAAATCTCACAAAATACAACAGCTGTTTCAATGCTAAAATCTTCGCCTAAATCGAAGCGAATCACTTCCTCGTTTGTGTCTTCATTCACAAGTCTAACAAATGCATTAGACACTTGCCCAAAGTTTTGCGAACGAACCTCTGCCTCATGAATCGTAACCGCAATCGCTACTTTCTCTACATCATTCGGTACTTTCGCCAAATCAATCTTCAGCTGCTCGTCGTCTCCATCGCCTTCACCTGTTCTATTATCACCTGTATGAATGACAGAACCATCCGAACTTTGTAAATTGTTGTAGAAAATAAAGTCATATTCATTGCGGCACTTTCCTGCTGCATTTAATAAAAAAGCCGAAGCATCAAGGTCGTATGCTTGACCTCCATCAAACTGTTTAACATCCCAGCCTAAGCCAATCACGATATTTTGTAATGTTGGATCGTTTTTTGTTAAATCAATTCGCTGGCCTTTACTTAACTGAATAGCCATGATTTATACTCCCCTATCCTGATAATATAGTTTTGAAAAATCATAACTAAGGAACAATGAGTGCGATGCTCATTGTTCCTCTATTCATTACCCTACCTGTAATCCAAAATCATTACATAGAGAAGCTAAACCGCCTTGGTAGCCTGAGCCAATTGCATTGAATTTCCATTCGCCGTTATGACGATATAATTCTCCGACAACGATAGCTGTTTCAATGCTGAAGTCTTCTCCAAGATCATAGCGAATAAGTTCTTCATTTGTATCTTCATTTACAATACGAATGAACGCATTTGATACCATACCGAAGTTTTGATTACGAGCTTCTGCATCATGAATCGTAACAGTAAAAGCAATTTTCTCGATATGAGCTGGAACATCTTTAATCGCTACCTTCACTTGCTCATCGTCACCTTCACCTGCTCCAGTTAAGTTATCTCCCGCATGAACAACGGATCCATTTCCGCCTGTTGTATTATTATAGAATACAAAATCTTCTGGGCCTTTCACTTTACCAGTTGCATCCAATAAGAAGATAGAAGTATCTAAATCGAAATCTTGTCCACCATCATATTTATTTGTATCCCAACCTAAACCAACTAGAACTTTAGAAATACCAGGGTTTGATTTTGTTAAATCAACTTTTTGACCTTTTTGTAGAGAAACTACTGCCATATTAAACGACCTCCTAAATGTTAATAATATTGAAAGACAATTTTATTCTACCCTTAAGCTGTGATAGATTTATGTAATCAAGTATATCGAGCAACGACTTCTGACAGATTACGGTCTTTTGTCCCGTCACCAATCGCATTAAACTTCCATTCACCATTATGGCGATAAATTTCACCCGTCACTAAAGTCGTTAACCCACCATAGTTATCCGTTAAGTTAAAGCGAGTTAATTCCTGTTTCGTTTGTGGATTAACAATGCGAATAAAAGCGTTTTGAATCATGCCAAAATCTTGTTTTCTTCCTTCGCAATCATAAATATTCACGACAAAAACAAGCTTATTATAGCGTTCTGGAACAGATTTCAAGTCAATCATAATGACTTCATCATCTCCGCTGCCGTCGCCTGTAAGATTATCTCCAGAATGACGAACAGAGCCGCAACTGCTTGTTTTATTACCAAAATAAACCAAATCACCTTTATTTACGATTCGGTCATTTTGCAGCAAAATAACAGACGCGTCACAATCGATATTCGCTGTTTTTGCACCGCCTCCAAAAAGCCCGCCAAACAGACCCCCACCTTTAGGAGAAGATTGATTCACAGGGTCCCAGCCTAAACCAACCATAATTTGATTTAAACCAGCATTTCCTTTAGTTAAATCAATACGTTGACCTTTTTGTAGATTAATACTCACTAGCCACTCAACTCCTTACATATTTAGGATGCGCAACCATTCACGCTAGCGTGAACTCGGAACAATCATAACATCCAATTCATAGGCCTGCAACGAAAAGTACTTATAAAATTACATTTCCAAAAATACTTTTCCGCTCTTTTATTTTCCAGTTTATTAACCTATTTCATCGAAAAAATTCATGCTGCTTTGCATCTTCATAACTATATACGGAAGTGAAAAAAAAAGGTTTCAAAAATTTTTCTTTTTTTACGAAAGGTTTCGCTCAACAACGTCCTATAATAGAACCTTATAAAAAAAGCATCTCACAATGAAAGAATTTTGACACAATCAAAACTTTCTCATTGCGAGGTGCTTATATTTCTTGTGCTATACGATACTCTACCTTTAACTCGACTCACCATTTCTAGGAATCGGAATTCTAAGTGTAACAGTTGTTTCATTTATATTAGACTGAATAGAAATATCCCCGCGATATTCCGTTACTAATTGTTTCACGATAAATAATCCTTGCCCTCGTACTTTTCCCTCTTGTACCTTTTTCGTCGAAAAACCGCTTTTAAAGATCTTCTCTCGATTTTTATCCGTAATCATCGGTCCTGTGTTACTTACTTCAAATACATATTTAGAGTCACATACTTTACACGCAACATGCATAAATCGTTCATTCTCAGGAAGCTCACTTGTTGCTTCAATCGCATTATCAACCACATTGGATAACAATTTAATTAAATCCGTTGTTTTAATCCTATCAAATGAGTCATCTGCTATCTCAAATTCCGTCTCGATATTATAATTTTGAGCAGCTAGTCTCTTCACTTCCAAAAGCACAGATAATCCAGGATTATTCACATTTAGATTCATAGAAGTAATTGAGTGAATTTCTTTAGCAAGAGCACTTATATAATCTAATGCCTTTTCAGATTCTCCTAACTTAAGAAGGCCATGGATAACTTGAACATGGTTGGAAAAATCATGCCGTAAAGAACGTACAGAAGCAAGTAATGATTGAAATTCCCAATGATACGTCTCCTCTGTATCTCCTACTTTTGTTTGCAATTCATTTCGATACCATCGATGCATAATTAAAAATGCGATAAGCAGTATAACGACAAACAATCCATTAAAAACGAAGATTGACACGCTGCTTTTTATAACTTTACCGCTAATATTATTGATTTCATCCGCACTAATATCGATGGCTAAGTAACCAATAATTTTATCTTTGTCATCCTTTATTGGAGCTCCAACCGTTAAATACTCCCCATATTCGGGATCTTCTAAAATGCTCGTATAAAACGTACGTCCTTCATAAGCCATTTTAACCTGCTTTTCCGGGACCGTGCACACTCCTCCAATCGGAAACTCTAGGTTATTAGGCATCGCCGCAATCATAGCCCTAGATACTTTAGGATTATCAATATCGAGTGTATATACATGCAAAGCTCCCGTTTTCTTTCTGGCATCTTCTAAATAATGTTTGATTTCCGAATACTCCTGGTTTTTTACCGGATTTTCAAGAAAACGCTTATATGCATCTACATCCAAATGACCGGCTATAGATTTCGCGACTTCCAGCATTTGGTTAGCGCTGGATTTTTCAGCTGACTTTTTAATACTTATTATCGAAGTAAACATATTCAGCATGATGAATAATAACAATAAAAGGATAGAATACACAATTATCGATTTCAGTTTTGCACTTTTCATAGAAATAGTTCTACCTCACCTCTATCAACCATCCGATAGTTAACCTTACCTTTTCATTCAGTTTACTATATTTAAGAATACAGCAACATCCTTTTCCGGAAAAATGCCGCTGCTACATCAATCGCTTTTCTAATAAAACTTTCCTGTTTATTATAATCGTTTATTTCAGATAAGTATATATCCTACTTATCCTATATGTAAAATAAATTTACGGCAAAAAACAGACCCCTAATGATTAACAGATATCAAACTATCAATCATTAGAGGCTCATTTAAGTATCATTTATATCTCTCATCTCGCATCTCTGTTACATCAACTCGATAAGAATAATCTTCTATTCGAATAAACTCATTAGCTGCATGTGTCGCGCGTATGCCATGGTAACTAATATCCAATCCTACCTCTTCCTCTTCATCTGTAGAGCGAATTGGAATCCAAATATTAATGGTTTTAAAAGCCATCCATGTTAATAGAAATCCCCAAGTACACAACACTGTTAACCCTAGAATTTGAACCCCTAATAAGTGCCAACTACCATGTGTAAAAAGTCCACCTTCAGTAGCAAATAGACCTACCGCTATCGTGCCCCAAATCCCTGATACTGCATGTACAGGAAATGCACCTACAGGGTCATCAATTCCTCTTGCTTCTAACCAATTCGTTGCAGCCATCATAAATAACCCCGAAACAGCACCGATGATAATAGCTGCATAATCATTTACAAAGGCACATCCAGCCGTTATTCCGACCAAACCGGCTAAAGAGCCGTTAATAACAGATGGTGCATCTGAACGTCCATAACGAAATAATGTATAAAGAAGAGTGACAGCTCCTCCTGATGCAGCAGAGAGCATCGTCACAATAGCAATATGCCCAATACGTGCATCCGTAGCTTGTAATGTACTTCCAGCATTAAAACCAAACCACCCGAACCATAATAAAAATGCGCCGACCGATACTAATGGTAGATTACTAGGTAAAGCAATAGAACTAGAACCGACCTCAGAGAATTTCCCTTTTCGCGGACCGATTAGGATTGCTGCTGCCAATGCAGCAAAACCACCTAGCGCATGGATGACCGCAGATCCGGCAAAATCCTGCATTCCTAACTCACTTAACCAGCCTCCCCCCCAAACCCAATGACCGGCAATCGGATAAATAAAGGCCGTCATGAGAACGACATATAAAAGGTAGGCCCGGAAATTAATTCTTTCTGCAACAGCTCCTGATACAATAGAAATTACCGCAATAACAAAAGCTCCCTGAAATAGCCAAAATGCATCTATTGAAATATTCAAATCTAAATGTGATAGATCTCCTTTTAATAAAAAGCCGCTCGTTCCCACAATACCTAAAAAATCAGCCCCGTACATCAAACCAAAACCAATTAAAAAATAGCACAGTGTACCAATCGTAATATCAGCGAACACTTTCATAATAATATTCACGCTATTCTTGGATCGAACAAAACCTGCCTCTAGTAGAGCAAAGCCCCCCTCCATCAACAGAATCATCGCTGCTGTTAACACTACCCAAATTGTGTCTAAACCTGAACTCAAAGTTTCCAGTGTCATCTCTAGTTGCCCTCCGTTTCTTGCCACTTTCTTATTTCTTCTATCAAACTAGGCGATAAGACTATTTCCTGTTTATTCGGTTCCGCTTCCAATAAAGAAAGAATGCTATTTAATGTAATAATGTTCTGCTTAATCATTTCAATCTCATTAAATCGTTCTTTTACATTCACTAAGTATTCAACTGCTTGATGATGGCCAGGCGGACGTCCAGTAAAAATCTTTCGAAACGTAGATAAAGATTGATAATAAGCTTCTTCAATTCTTTTTTTCTTCTCAAACATATGGATTTTATATTTAAGCAAATCAATGTCTATTTCTTTTTTATTCTTGATCTCTTTTAAAATTCGAATTAATTCATCTGATGAAACTTCAAAAACAACAGTATTATATAGCTCATCCAAAATTAACATGTTTTTGTTACATCTCCTGACATTAGATGTTATATATAATATTATATGAATAACTTTAATTTGAGTCAATGCTTTAAATATTCTGATTTTAATCTAAGCAATTATATTATTGGAATCATTGTTAATCATTAGAAAAGCCCATCCGTTTGGAT
>NZ_JBALMU010000151.1:0-6909 GCF_036962285.1 Bacillus sp. JJ634 | reverse complement strand
TGACAAAAGGCTGGATATCCAGCCTTTTGTCATCTATGCAATCATTATCTCCAAGGATTATTAACAACATTTGTTTGTGTACGATCAGGACCTACAGAGAAAGTAGCTAATGGAACGCCGACTAATTCAGATACACGCTCTACATAGTTACGTGCATTAGCTGGAAGCTCCTCTAGTGTTCTACATCCTGTAATATCTTCTGTCCAGCCTGGAAGCTCTTCATATACTGGTTCGCATTCTGAAATTGCGTTTAAGCTTGCAGGATACTCTTGGATTGTTTCACCGCGATATTTATAAGCAACACAGATTTTCACTTTTTCAAGCCCTGTTAATACGTCAATAGAGTTTAAAGAAAGATCTGTAATACCGCTTACACGACGAGCATGACGAACAACGACAGAATCAAACCAACCTACGCGTCGTGGTCTTCCTGTTGTCGTACCATATTCACGGCCTACTTCACGAATTTGGTGGCCAATTTCATCATGTAATTCAGTTGGGAATGGACCATCTCCAACACGGCTTGTATAGGCTTTACATACACCTACTACATGGTCGATTTTTGTTGGACCTACACCAGAACCAATTGTTACACCACCAGCTACAGGGTTAGATGAAGTAACGAATGGGTATGTACCTTGATCAATGTCTAACATGATTCCTTGAGCACCTTCAAATAATACGCGTTTTCCTTCATCAAGTACATCATTTAAAACAACAGAAGTATCACAAACATATTGCTTAACTTGTTGTCCGTACTCATAATATTCATCTAAAATATCTTCAACTTTAAATCCTTCTGTTTCATAAAAACGTTCAAACAGAAGATTTTTATCAACAAGATTCTTCGTTAACTTTTCTTCAAAAATCTCACGTTCTAAAAGGTCTGCCATACGGATACCAACACGTCCGACTTTATCCATATATGCAGGTCCGATTCCTTTTATCGTTGTTCCAATTTTATTTGCACCTTTGCGATCTTCCTCTACTCTATCTAATTTAATATGATATGGAAGAATTACGTGCGCACGATTAGAAATACGAAGATTATCTGTACTAATTCCATGCTCATGCAGGTAAGCAATCTCTGTGACAAGAGCTTTTGGGTCAATTACAACCCCATTACCAATGACACAGATTTTATCACTATTAAAAATCCCTGATGGAATTAAGTGAAGTTTATATGTTACTCCGTTAAACTTAATCGTATGCCCTGCATTATTACCACCTTGATAACGTGCAACGGCTTCCGCGCTTTCGGATAGAAAATCTGTAATTTTACCTTTACCTTCGTCTCCCCATTGTGTACCAACGACTACAACTGATGACATTTTATTAAAGCACCTCCAAAGGTTCACTAACTATTCCTTATCAAACAAACCTATTTTACCAAGAAGAGAAATGGAAAGTCAACAAACTTCCGAACATTATAAAATCCTATAAAATATTTGTTCGTATATTTCTATATTAATAGAGGGTAATACCTCTATCATTGCCCGTCTTTTTCGATTCCTTTGAACTTTTATTCGCTATATAAAATAACCCCCGCCCACTAAACGTGAGGCGAGGATTATTCTACGCTCCTGGCGGCATATTAGAGTCATCAAAACGACGTTCTAGATTAACGAACTTATTATACTCCTTAACAAAAGCAAGCGAGACAGTACCTACTGGACCATTCCTTTGTTTAGCAATAATAATTTCAATAATATTCTTATTCTCGGATTCTTTATCATAGTAATCGTCTCGATATAAGAACGCAACGATATCAGCATCTTGCTCAATACTTCCTGATTCACGAATATCCGACATCATTGGGCGCTTATCTTGACGTTGCTCTACACCACGTGAAAGCTGTGATAAGGCAATTACAGGCACTTCGAGTTCTCGAGCTAACGCTTTAAGCGACCGTGAAATTTCTGATACTTCTTGCTGACGATTTTCACCTGAGCGGCCATTCCCTTGAATTAACTGCAAGTAATCAATCAAAATCATTCCAAGGCCATTCTCCTGCTTCAAACGGCGACATTTGGAACGAATTTCACCGATTCGAACACCTGGTGTATCGTCAATATAAATACCTGCATTAGACAAGCTTCCCATTGCCATCGTAAGCTTCCGCCAGTCCTCATCCGTTAAAGCGCCCGTTCGTAAGTTCTGCGCATTAATGTTTCCTTCCGCACAAAGCATACGCATAACAAGCTGCTCTGCTCCCATCTCCAAGCTAAAGATTGCAACGTTTTCATCTGTTTTCGTTGCAACGTTTTGAGCAATATTTAGCGCAAATGCAGTTTTACCAACAGATGGACGAGCCGCAACAATAATTAAATCATTACGCTGGAACCCAGCTGTCATTCGATCTAATTCAGCAAAGCCGGTAGGAATCCCTGTGACATCACCTTTACGGTTTGTTAGTTCTTCAATATTATCGTAGGTACGCACAAGCACATCTTTAATATTTTGGAATGAACCACTATTTTTACGCTGGGCGACTTCCATAATATTTTTTTCAGCTTCACCAAGTAAATCCTCTACCTCATCCTCACGACTATATCCTTCTTGAGCAATATTCGTTGCTGTTCGAATTAAGCGACGCAGCAATGACTTTTCTTCAACGATACGTGCATAATACTCGACATTAGCCGCAGTCGGCACAGAACCAGCTAGTTCACTTAAATACGTAACTCCGCCGATTTCTTCTAAACTTTTAGTGGCTGCCAATTCTTCTGTTACAGTAATTAAGTCAACAGCCATTCCTTCATCATTCAACTTAAGCATTACATTAAAGATTTTCTGATGTGCGCTACGATAGAAATCTTCCGGAATTAATACCTCAGACGTAACTGTCAACGACGAAGGTTCTAGAAAAATCGCACCTAACACTGCCTGCTCTGCTTCTATATTTTGTGGCGGGATACGATCTTGAAATTGTTCATTCATATTTAAGAGCCTCCTGTTCTCAGAGGTTATTAAGAAAAGCCCAAGGCGCCCGTTATCGGCAATAAGCATAATGACAAGCGCTAAGGGCGTTCTTTGCCTTCTGAAGTGCTCGTCTAGACCATAGAACCGATAGCGCCCGGAGCTAGACACCAAAACATATCGAAAATTTTATACTCTCTTACCTTATTAACAATAAGCGTAAGACACGATAACGATTTTATCTACTATTCATAGAAAAAGAAAAAAGTGAAAGGACGTATTGCCCAATCACATTTTTTCGTCTATCTCTATTTTATCAATTTTCTACAGATAAGATAGGAGTAAAATTTTCTACTACTTAAAATCACACTAGATTTACTTAATTTCTTTTACATGAACAGTTAGTGTAGCTGTTACTTCATGATGAAGTTTTACTGGGAATTTCGTATGTCCTAAAGAACGAATGCCATCTGCTAAATCCATTTTACGTTTGTCGATTTTAATACTGTGTTTCTTTTGAAGTTCATCAGCAATTTGTTTCGTTGTAATCGATCCAAATAATCGACCACCTTCTCCTGCCTTTGCAGAAAGCTCAACTGTTAATTTCTCTAACGTTTCTTTTAACTCTTTTGCTTGTTGTAACTCTTCTGCAGCTAGCACTTGCTCTTTATTTTGTTGTGCCTCTAATGTTTTGATATTTGCATTATTCGCTTCTACTGCTAATCCTTGCTTTAATAAGAAGTTATGTGCATAGCCGTCCGCTACGTTTTTCACTTCTCCTTTTTTCCCTTTACCTTTTACATCTTTTAGAAATATAACTTTCATTCTTTTTGTCCTCCTTCTAAGTATTCATCAATAGCTTCAAACAATCTTTTTTCTACTTCTTCAACAGAGCCAATTTGCTGAGCTGCTGCATTCGTAAGATGGCCGCCTCCGTTCAGCATTTCCATAATCACTTGAACATTAATATCACCAAGTGAACGGGCGCTGATTCCAACTGTGTCTTCAGAACGCTTTGCTATCACAAATGATGCTAATACTCCATCCATTGAGAGAAGTGTATCGGCTGCTTGCGCAATTAATACTTGATTATGAATGGCATTGTCTTTAGAGGTGGCAATCGCAATCCCTTGCTTATAAAAGGAAACCTCCTTAATCAACTTTGCTCGTTCAATATACGTATCAACATCTTCCTTTAAAAACTTTTGCACAAGAACAGTATCCGCTCCACGTGCCCGCAAATAAGACGCAGCATCAAACGTACGTGAGCCTGTGCGAAGTGTAAAGCTTTTCGTATCCACAATGATTCCAGCAAGCAGCGCTGTTGACTCCAGCATATCAATTTTACTTCGTTTTGGTTGATATTCAAGTAATTCGGTCACAAGCTCGGCTGTTGAAGATGCATAAGGCTCCATATAAACAAGTAAAGAATGATTAATGAACTCTTCGCCACGACGATGATGATCAATCACAACTACTTTATCGATGCGGTTTAACACGCGCTCATCCATCACCATCGATGGCTTATGTGTATCCACTACAACAAGCAATGTTTCATCCGTAACCATCTCTAATACTTCATCCGGTGAAATAAAGCGTGTATATAATTCCGGCTTATTTTCAATTTCAGCCATTAAACGACGAACGCTATTATCGAGCTGTTGTCGATCAATGACAATATATCCATCGCGCTCATTCATTTGAGCTACTTTTAAAATCCCAATGGCTGATCCAATCGCATCCATATCTGGATTTTTATGACCCATAACAATCACTTTATCGCTTTCAAGTACCATGTCCTTTAAAGCGTGAGAAATAACGCGAGCCCGCACTCTTGTGCGCTTCTCCATCGGGTTTGTTTTACCGCCAAAGAATTTTACTTTTCCATTTGACTGCTTAATTGCAACTTGGTCTCCACCACGGCTTAATGCCAAATCTAAACTTGATTGAGCAAGAGCTCCTAGCTCAGGTAAAGAAGAAACACCAGAACCAACACCAATACTTAAAGTTAGCGGAACATTTTGCTTCGCTGTCGTTTCGCGAATCTCATCTAATATTGTAAACTTTCCTTTTTCTAACTGATGAAGAATATTTTCATTGAAGACCGTTATAAAACGCTCAGATGATGTTCGTTTCAAAAACACACCATTTTCTTTTGCCCATTTATCAAGCAAAGAAGTAACTAAACTATTCAGGCTGCTTTTACGTTGGTCATCCATGCCCTGTGTTAACTCATCATAGTTATCTAAATAAATCGTTGCAATAACCGTTCTTTCGTCTTCATACGTTTTTTCTATTTCTACTTGCTCTGTCACATCGAAGAAATACAGTAATCGTTCATCTCGTTTATGAATGACTTTAAATTTACGCTCGTTTAATGTCACTATGTCCATCTCAATTTCTTGCTTTACAAGCGGTACAAGAGAATCTGCGACATCATACAGCGACCTTCCTGCGAGCGAATCCTCGGCAAAGCAAGACGCTAAAAATGGATTTGTCCATTCAATATAATAATCTTCATTAATTAACATAATCCCAATCGGCATTTCTAATAAGGCTTCCTCACCGACTTTCTTTAATCGGTAAGATAAGGTTGTAATATACTCTTCTGTTCGACGTTGATGCAGAATCATTTTTTGTATCGTCAAATAAAATAAGCCTGATACGACAACTACTCCAATGGCTGCGATTATCCAATTATAATACGCAAACATACCTATACATAAAACAGCGACAATAAACAGCCCATACAACGGAGATCGTATCGAACGCTCCTTAAAAAAAGATGGCATAATTTCAGCTCCTAAAAGCATCTGGTTTACTAAAGCTACTTCGACTTCGTAATTGCCTCACGAAACGGAAATCCTAAATCTATTATACCTAATATCCGGACGATAGTAAGGAAAATCGGATTTAGTAACGATACAATGGTAATTAAGATGGGTACAAATTTTCCCCAACCCTTCACATAACTTATATAAAAAATAAGTGAAAAACCTTGTAAAAGGATAAATAATTGCAAAATAAACATCAAATTTAATATCGCCATATTCACATAGCTATGATCATCCGTATTCATGAAAAAAGTAGCTACAAGTGTAATTAAATAATACCATAAAATACTTTTGGGCAGGCGAAGTTCACGAAAAAGCGGCCATTTCACCACTTTGTCACTAAATCGTTTGATAAACGGTTGAGAAGCTAGAATGAATATATACGCCATTACCATTGCAGAAATAACTAGCATACTTGGAATCATCATTGGAATCATCTCAATCGAATCACGCATTTGCTGCTTCATATCATCTGTTACATTTTGCCCAAGCATATCCATCATATCAAAGGATGTTTCCATCGATTCTTCAACCATCGTTAACGTTTCATCTACTACATTCATGTCTAATATGATATTCGTGGCAATAAGGATAAGTAAACTCCCGACTATAAAAGCAAGAACTGAACTAATAAACATCTGAATTGTTGATTTATTATGTTTTACATGATATCCGATAACGATTCCCATTACTCCCGTTAACAAAACGGTAGGCAAGGATAAAATAGTTCCAATAATGATCCCCAGTACAGAGGCCACAGCTAAAAATCCGATTGACCAAGAAATGGTTTCTTTAATTATTACTAATACAAAAGGGATAGGTAACAAGAAAAAAGTAATCATTCCTAGGAACGGGATATGTATCGTTATAAATAATAAAATACTGTACAGAGCTAAAAGCATACCGCCTTCAGCAATTTTCTTTCCTTTATTCAATCCTTCACATCCTCTCCATCAAACATATTTTCTTATGTACCGCTTTTATTGTAGCTGTTTCTACTATAGAATTTCAAATATCGCTTATATTCCCTTTTTTTAAACAATAACTTGGTTACGTAATTTTGTTAATAAGAGGGCTTAAACGATAAAACACTTTAAAAAAGAGAGCCACATAATCTGATTAAAAAACCTCCACTAATTGGAGGTTTTTTAATCAG
>NZ_JBALMU010000150.1:0-8347 GCF_036962285.1 Bacillus sp. JJ634 | reverse complement strand
TTCTACTTGACGGTTACAGGGGGTCAGGTTCGTTTTTTCTTGGGTATTTTATCAACGGAGATGACAGTGTTAAAAGAGTGCTGTTTCAACTGTTAAAATTGTGGTTATTTAGGAACATAAAAAAGGATTTTTAAAGTTTAACGGTATAATATACCTTAGATAAAACTACATCCCACTGGGGGGAATATATCGTGTTAAATGAAGATTTAGAAATAATTTTGAGTAAAATTGAAGAACTTGAAAGTTATGATGTTGAGGTTGAAATAGATGACCCTGAAGTTGAATCAATATCTATTCACCTATTTTCAAGAGAAGAATTTGAAGAAGGTCAGTTAGAATATAGAATTGACGATGATGGGAATGATTTAACAGGGGATAACGAGGGTGATTGGAATGAAAATTGGTATGTCATTGGATACGATGAACTTGTAGGAGACCCAATTTTCGTTGATAGAAATAATAAAAACTATCCTATTTTGACCGCAATGCACGGTGAAGGAGATTGGGAACCAGAAGTGATGTTTTCCTCATTAAATGAATTTTTAGAGTATGTATCATAAAAAGGACGGTTTTATCCGTCCTTTTTTTATGTGACTTTATTTGTGATTTCGACTGTTAAAATAACGCTAAAAAAAACAATTATTTTAACTTTCCCTCCGAAAAGAAAACCCGTTAACCTAAATCAGGATCTTTTTTTTGCAAATCATTTCCACTTTAATTATCAAAATTTCACTTATCACAGAAAGGTCTTGCAAATAAGGTGCCCCTCGCTTTCTCACTTTACCGCTTTACACTTTAGCTGAGCGGGGGTCTGGCACCGGATTTCATCTAGAATAACAGCTATCCTGGAAAGAAATTTGTACATTTATAAAAAACTATCCCTCTAAGACATCTGCTATCCTCTTACTTGCAAAACCATCACCATATGGATTGCTAGCTTGACTCATCTTTTCATACTCATTTTTATCTTCAAGAAGTAATTTAAAAGTCTTGTAAATGTTTTCTTCATCTGTCCCAACTAATTTCAGTGTTCCAGCTGTTATACCTTCAGGCCTCTCTGTCGTATCACGCATAACCAATACGGGTTTACCTAAGCTAGGAGCTTCCTCCTGAATGCCACCACTATCAGTTAGTATTAAATATGATTTTGAAAGAAAGTTATGAAAATCTAAGACTTCCAAAGGCTCAATAATTCTTATCCTATCGCAGTTCCCCAAAATATCGTTTGCTGCTTCTCTCACTACTGGGTTCATATGAATAGGATATATCCCCTTAATATCTGGATACTCATCTACAATTCTTTTTATTGCTTTAAACATATTTCTCATCGGCTTTCCCAAATTTTCTCTTCTATGAGCCGTTATCATAATAAGCTTGCTATCTGCTGCCCAATTAAGTTGCTCATGAGAATAATCATCTCTAACAGTAGTTTTAAGTGCATCTATGGCAGTATTACCAGTCACATATATAGTAGCAGGATCTTTCCCCTCTTTTAAAAGATTATCTTTCGACATCTCTGTTGGAGCAAAGTTATACTTCGCTACAATTCCTACAGCTTGACGATTGAATTCTTCTGGATATGGAGAGTAAATATTATACGTTCTTAATCCAGCCTCCACATGGCCAACTGGGATTTGTAAATAAAAACAAGCTAAAGACGTTACAAAAGTTGTTGAAGTATCGCCATGGACTAAAACTACATCAGGCTTTACTTCTTCCAACACAGTTTTCATTTTTTCTAAAATATTTATGGTCACATCGAATAATGTCTGTTTTGCTTTCATGATTGAAAGATCGTAATCAGGCACTATGTTGAATGCATCCAACACTTGATCTAGCATTTCTCTATGTTGACCAGTAACACAAACAACTGTATCTAATTTATCTCGTATTTTTAATTCTTTAACTAATGGACACATTTTAATAGCTTCTGGCCTTGTACCAAATACCACCATTATCTTTTTCCTCACATTTATCCCCCAACCTTAATTTAAATATTTCCAAATTTAAGTGCATCTAGTTCATTTACTTACAATTTGTAACCGCTAGAATAAAATAGACAGTTTTCGCTCGAATCTTGTGAACACTTTTTTTCCAATTAGAGACGTGCACTTTACATGGAGAGGCGTAAATGATAGCCTCGTATAAAATCGGCTAACTCTTGAGCTGAACGGGGGTCAGGCCCCGATATTAATATCCCTATGTTTTTAATATTTGCTTTGTGTCGTCAGTCATAGTAATAGTAGCGTTATTTCCATCAAAAACACAGTAACTACCCAAACTACCCGGATTTAGAGTGTCGCTAATGGTATAGTCACCTTCTAAAACAATTCGATAACCTTTGTTCGCAGAGGTACGTGTCGCTAAAGCCCTTTGTAATCTTGCTGTGTCATCTACTTCACTCTCAATTTTAGGAAACGTACTCATATATACAATTTCTTCAACTTGTTTCACAGTTGTTTCCGACTATGAATTAAACTATTGAAGCTAATTTTTTATACATTGGTATTGTTAATATCGGAGTAGTTTGTTTGTATATATTAATCATTTGTTGATAGGTAATACTTCCGTTAAATGCCATCCAGTAATTGAATGTATAATCCGCACTTGATACTGTAGCGTCCCAATTTCTTAGTAATTTAATGCCATTTGTAGCAAAGCCACTAGCGAATGATTTCACTACCTCTGATTGTAGGTTGTATATAGGCATTTCTGGACACATAATCGTAATGTCGCCTGTTACTGTATCAAAAGTTAAAGTAAAAAAGTGGTTATATTCAGTCGATTGGATGGCTTTAATCATTGCTAACTTTGTCGTTCTGGTTCCATCGTATGTCGTTATTGATACTCCAGTATTATTCGCAACGTATATGACTTTATTGTCAGATGCGGTTAGTTCAATTATTCTGGAAGTAGGGTCAGCAGTATTGCTAACTTTAAAGGACACAGCAATTGTAAATTTACTTAGGCTTAAATTGGGTATAGTCAAGCTTGCATAACTATCACTTCCAGGAGATGCCATTTTTAATTGTGTACCAAATAATCCTATCCCTGTGCTTAATTGCAGATTGTTTTTATTGAATGTGGCACTGCTTCCACTGTAGTCAAGTAAACTACCAGATACATCGTCAAATAAAAAATAAGCTTTTAATTCATTCAATGGTATAGCACTATCTTTTGCGTCATTATATAACGATGCCTTATCCATTCCATTTAAAGTTAATTTTGAAACACCTGGGGAAACTCTTTTACCAGATACATCGTAAAATGAATAAGCTAATAAATAGTCTATTTTGGAAGTATTAGTAAATGTTTGTAGAACATGTTCAATAAAAACATGACCAATAGAAATATGAGAATTTGATTTTATATCAAATGCATAGTGGAAAGACTCTATTTGCCCACCATCGGAAATTGTATTCATCCCCGAATTCGACTCGAACGTAATACCCACTGAACTATTAGGCTGTGTATCTTCGTATCCTGCGCTACCTGATAGTAAATCAAGTTGAACTATGCAACCACCTGAGTATTTGAACACAATCCCTTTGTTTACGCCTTGAACACTTAATCTTGTAAAGTTAGTACACCAACAAGCTATATCACATGTGATTCCAATATCAGCTTTTTGAATCATGAAGTTATCACACAATCCCTGAGCTCCATCCCATTGAATAGCTTGATAATTATAATTGTAAGTATCATCAAATGGTGTAATTCTAATATTATACATTTTTACTCTATGAGATTGAACGTGAAAAACAATCCCGTTGGTCTTTGCTTTGATTACAACATCTCTTGAATTGCCCGTAATAGAAAAACCATCCCAATTCATATTTATAATTACAGTTGAATCTATAATATAGTTATCATCTTCAATAAATAACGAAACTTTATTTGTTTTACAATAATCCAACGCTCTAACAAAAGCTTGTGTGTGCGTTGTTTCAGTAGCAATGATAAATTTAGACAACGGTACCACAGTTGCCGTTTCGTCTTTCTTCGCAGTTTGGGCCGACTCTTCACTTAAAACACCACTTTTTATATCGGAATTACCAACTCTATAACCAAAAATGAAAGACCATATCCAAAGTAAAAAGTTTAACAAGAAGTTTCTTCGCTTCACATTTTCCCTCCTTACAACCCAGGTGACCCCTTTATAGCATAGTTACTTAATTTAGACTTCGTAAATGATGTATAAATGGCTTTAACTGTATTAATTAAATTATAGCCTGATTCCTTACGGTTGGCTATACAGTTGGAATCTATTGTACGATAATGTCCCTAATTACAAAGTAACATCATAGATATTTAATTCTGATATTTTCATAACAAACTCTTTACCACTTGCTTTTATGATTAATGTACTATTAATTGCTCCATATGGTACTTTATACAAAAAGTTAATCCTTTCATTGATAACTGTTGCTTCTGCTCCAAATAGACACTTTTGAACATCGCCAATCTGCGTTTCAGTATTGTCTACTGAATACATGTAGATATTTAACCAACGTATTTAAGGAGAATTCAATTCTAATTTAAAGGATATTTCCCAAGTTTTTTGCGCAGATACTCCTAAATTAATACCAGCCGTTTTTGCATCAGTTTGAGTCAGCATTGTAATAACTTGCTTTCTACGTTTTGCGTCTTTAGCATAATTCATCTCTTCAAAATCAAAGATAGTTGCTGCATCAGTCCCGCTAACTGCACTCCAACTATCTGCAATTTTTACTGTTGGTTAATTAGAAAATACAAAAAATTTGTTATTTCCTATTGTAGTACTCACATCACCACCACAAATATTCGGCAATTCAATTGAATCGTTATTTTTTATGGCAGTATAAACCGTTTCTGCAACGATTCTGTGTCCATCGGCAGTTAAATGTAGTAAATCTTCCAACAACACCCCACTTTTTACCGACAAAACCGATTCTTCATTAGTCAAAAGAGAGCTATAAATATCAACAAACACAAGACCATTTACTCTACAAAAATTTTGCAACCAATAGTTACGATTAATAATTTTTTGTAGTAAACTCGCATTATCCGTTCTTAGTAGTATTGTGAGCCAAATAGGACTAATATTATTTTCTTGAATTTTATCTGTAATATTAGTAATGTAAGTTCTTATGTTTGCTTCCGTATCACTGTTGTTTATATTATTTGTACCACATAAAATAATAGCGTGTTGTAGTTTATAAACTACAACATCAGCGTCTAATCTATCATATACTTGTTGTAACGTATTACTCCAAATACCTCCGTTAATAACGACCTTTTTAAATTTAAAAGATAACCATGTTGGCATATCACGGAATAGTGAAAGTGTTCCAGTCGATAAACTATCACCTATTACGACATACTTACCTCTTTTAATTTTCATGTCAATGATTTTTGTTGAAGTTTGGTCTAACTGTTCATTAGCTCAAATAAGAATTTTTTCTATAAATCCTAAATTCCAAGTAATACTGATAATTTTTATCAAATCAGAATTTCTCTTATTCCGTGATATTAGAGAAGCACGTAATACGTATGTTATAGTGAAACATGAAAAAAGTTGAGAAAAAGACAATGAATGACTTTCCTATTACTTTTCAATTTATGAATATATGTGTCTACTGTTAAGATTGTGATATACAGCCATAAAGCTTTATGCATACAATTCTAAAATGTCATTTCTGGTTTCAATTATTTCAGGTAGTTTGATTTCCGCTTTCCACCCTAGGTCTTGATAATTCCCTGCTGGAGAGACAATTAACTGGACTGAATCACCTGGTCAAAGATCTACAAATTATCATTTAGAAAACCATAAGTAGTTGTAGCTGTTGAAGAAAAAATAAAATGTCAACAGCCCATCGATGTCCAGTAGATCAGTTTTAATATCCCCTTTACAGTATGAAACCTATTTAATCAGTACCACCAACTACAAGAATCATTAGAAATCCTTCTTTACAATATTATTGTTTTTGTAGTTGTTGTTTACGCTTATCTATCTGAGTATTAAGCACCTTCTGTATTTCTTCTAATTTATCAATAGAATGTATATCTTGCTTAATATATCTCAACGTTTTCTTAACGAATTTAGATAATTTATCAAAAATGTTCAAATCATTCACTCCTCCTAGTGAAATTTATTTAAAAATGAAGATTCTATAAATCTGTACTTGTTTATCAACAAAGTCATTTATATATTTTCCTGATTTTTAATTGCTTGTTTTTCAAGGTATCCATTAATTGAATTTTTTGATCTGGAGAGTAATCTGTAGAGGAATTTTTTCAATTAAAATGTTCATCAACTCTCTTTAAAGATTTCACTTAATTTCATTGACAATTCTTTAACTAATTCACTTACTGTTAGATCCTGAGCCTTTTCTCCCTTCTCTACTGCTTCTTTAAGTAGGTGATAAAAAGCTTCCTTCGTTATATTTGATATCATGATTAATTCTCCCTATACAAAAATAGAAGACTATCCATTGATAGCCCTCTTCTCACTTCAGATTAACGGTATTTCTTTAACTCTAATGAGATCACGACTTATTTCACCATCATTTTACAATACTGAGACTATGATCCATCAGTTGTTTCTATACTGAATACTTACTTTACGATCTACCACACCAATCTCTTTATCAATCACAGCGCGTGGACCAAAAATCTGCAATGTTGTGCAATAAAAGAGGAATATTATGCGATTGCTAGAAAAGTAATGAATTAAGTTATTAACTTTGGTTAAACGTATTCAACTGGAAAAAGAGAGCTAAGTTCCCTTGAAAAGAGCTAACTCTCTTTGTCTTTAAATATACAAATCCTTCGACATATTTCAAGTGGTGACAATGCACACAAAACTTATTTTAATAATTTAACGCAACGCTATCGGGTCTGACTGTATACATCATAACATTATTTCCTTTTTTCGAAATCTCGTAAACGCCAGATAACACACAATACCAAATACGCCACCAATTGTATCAAGTATTACATCGTCAAACAACGGAGTCCTACCACCAGTATAATGCTGATGCAGCTCATCGAGGCAAGCGTATCCAAACACAAATAAAAGCGA
Source organism: Bacillus sp. JJ634 (assembly GCF_036962285.1). Taxonomy (NCBI): domain Bacteria; kingdom Bacillati; phylum Bacillota; class Bacilli; order Caryophanales; family Bacillaceae; genus Bacillus; species Bacillus sp. JJ634. The sequence continues at coordinate 1,284 of NZ_JBALMU010000150.1, read as the reverse complement.
ACCAAACACAGAAATGAAATGAAGATCCGTAAACAAACGCCAAACTACAATCGTTAAAAGTCCAAGCACAAAAAAGATTCCCACGTGAGCGCCTTTTCGGATCAAAAAATGAATAAAATCAATTACCCCTGACTTCTCGACACTAATCTCCTGATCGTAATACCTTACCGAGAACCCACTTAACATTTCTCCCCATTTTTCCTCATCAACTACTTTTTCGATCACACCTGAAAGGTCTTGGACCTGAGACGTCTGCGACGAAATGTGGAAAATAATTCCTATCCAAAAAAGCAAGAAAGCACACCATACTATACGCTTCTTCATCTACCTATTTAAAACCCTTCACCGTTGACTTCAGCCTTTCGCCAATTCTTTCACTAACTCTTCCATCGTCGCCCCGGCTCCTTTTCTACATACACTTCAACGAGAAGTTTTGAGAAGAAGGTATGTTTTATTGTTATTCAATCAAATAATCATCTTTTTAAATAGGATAGTTGACATTCAAACTATATATATAAACGAAACCCCTTCATATAAGCAGTTTCCATACCTGTGCAATTCAATAAAATTTCCACTAAAAAATCGCTCTTTGTCTTTATGAATCCTTCAACTAGCCAATTAATGCTGTACACTTTAGCGGAGTAGGGTACCGATTTTGGAAACAAGAGAAAAACATACAGCTAAGACAGGGACTCACAAATACAGTTGTCTAAAATCTACATGAATAATAATAAGTCAATGCCCGGTGTCTTACATTCTAAAATATGTGAAAAAAACAGTAGTTGAACGGGGACCCCAGATTTTATTTGTGTCTAACAATTCGGTTGCAGTTCAGCGCGGGGTGGTTTTCTTATTATCTAATACATTTTTTCGAAAGACATGTGCAGCAACTTCCCGCACAATCGCCTTCAAAATTTCACGAATGATTTCAAGAAATATATCATGATTAGTTCTCTCAATGTAAAAATAGAAGGCTATCCATCGAAAGCCTTCTTCTCACTTCATAAAATTAACGATATTTCTTTAAAACTAATAACATCATGACTTATTTCGTAATCATTATACAATATTGAAACTATAATTCACCAGCTGTTTTCTCATTAAATACTTACTTTACTCTTTATCACATCAATCACACACTGTTGCTATTCTTCAGTGATATCTGAGCCAGAAAGCAAACATATGCCATTCACAAACAGCTTATCTGACACACTTCTGCCTTCTTCATGAAAGATAATACTTCACACCTTTAAACAATGACGGTACATGACGTCTATCTTAACA
>NZ_JBALMU010000149.1:0-1176 GCF_036962285.1 Bacillus sp. JJ634 | reverse complement strand
TGTTGTAGAGCTTTTTAATGGTGGCACTGGCCAGTCCTTCCTCAACTAGATTATTCACATAACCCTGTAGAAGAATAGGTGTTAACTTTGAAAGTTGGGTATCACCTAATGCAGGAATAATTCGATTCTTCATGTATCCCCGATATACTTCCGCTGTTTGGGTATTAATCGTATTTTTCTTGATTTTAAACCATTCATGAAGATGCTCTTCGAAAGTAATATGAGAAGGCTCAAAATACGTTCCTTTGATTACCTCTGATTCAATCAAAGCGAGTGCTTTCTCAGCATCCCGTTTTGTTTTAAACCCACGCTTCTTTTTCCGCTTTCTTTTACCAGTAAGCGGGTCAATTCCTAGCTCAGCTACATAGTACCAAGTAGAACCGTCTTTCTTTATTTGTCCCATAGAAAACATCCCCTTTTATAAAGATGCCCTCTAAAGGTATAACAAGCTTCTATACATCTAATGTAGCAAATAATAACAATTGTTTCCATGATAATCCCCCCGCATTTAGAAATTGCTGCTCTTTATGTATATACGCGGGTAGGAAGGGGGAGTTAAGGAGAAGAGAAAGAGAGCTATAGGTATAGATCTAAATAGTGTTGTAATTATTGGGAAGTGTGAAGCAAGTGACATTTAGTGACATTTATAGGAACAATGATAATAATTTGCATACTTTTAGTCATTAACTTCGTTATCTCCCTATATTTTCTACATCTATAAATTTCTAATTCTAGTATCACCTAAAAGGAAACTAATAAAAGTAGATACTAAAGAAGGTTATTATCCCTCCTTGAATTTCCCATTTTCATTCATCTTCCTTAATTCGAACAAAAAGATTAGTATACTTTGTTCTGATTAACCCCCCCAGTGCCTATGAAATCAATGTTTTATCAGCTAATTGGCGAGAGTCACATTATACCGCTGGGGAATTTTTTCTGAAAGTTGTTGNNAATGTAGAGGCGTATATGGGGTGTGAGGGGCGGTTATTAATCCGTATAAAAGGTTCAAGATGAATTATATGAAATTATTTAACTGCCTCAATTTTAAGGCGTATAGAAGCAATATGGGAGGGGAACTTCCTAAAAAGCAAAGGAGAGGTTCAGATTATGAAAAATCAACAATTTTAAAATTTCTGAGAGAGTTATTTCGAATTTCTATTTAACTAATCAAATGTA
>NZ_JBALMU010000148.1:976-22237 GCF_036962285.1 Bacillus sp. JJ634 | reverse complement strand
ATAGGCTTTCGTATCTTCCCATTTATCTTTGCGAATCACCAAAATATCCTTACCATACTCCGGCAATTTATCAATAACAAGGTCGATATACCCCTCTGACCACATTAACATTTTATCTTTTTCCGGAAGTTCAAGTACCATTTTCAACAATTCCGTTTCGTCCATATCTTTTTGAATGGCATATTTTCCGACCCGATTCATCATACTCACCTCATGTTCGAATTATTTGGTCTTAGTTTGTTAATTTGCATGAATTCATTATTCATTCTAACTTTGTGAAGGAATGTATTTCAACTAATGCTGCCAGTTAGTTAAAGAAAAAAAGGCTGCCGTAGCAACCCAGTTAAAAAATTTACCTTTACAAATAAATAAGTCAAAAACACCATCGGGGGCGCTTTCATTCTTTTAATTTTTTTTCAATTCATTAACAATTTCGTTAATGCGTTTTTCTACTTCATAAAGGTTCTGTTGCATCCGATCACGCCGACTGGTCAAGACCTGCAATTCCTTTTTTAATTCCCCTGTTTTGCTCATGATTTCCCCCTTGCTGATGATTATGATATATCATTAGTATGCTAGTAGCCGCCGTCCTCAGACAAGGAAGAAAATGTCTGCCGTATTGGCAGACATTCTTTTGGGAAACTGCTTCTTTAGCTTAATAAGAACTGCCGTTTCAATTTCGTCAATCTGGTCAATAATTCCTGTAAAAAGATAATTATTGGGAGAGATGAAATTGTTATTATCTAGAGCATGGGAAATGTATGAAGCTGATAAAAGAATTGAAGGCTTTTCTCCACAGACATTAAAAGCATATAAACTGAAATCCACCTTACTTTTACGATTTTATAAGGATGTACAACTTGATTCGATTACGACCAACGAGTTAAAGACTTATTTGGCAAAATCAAGCGAAAGCCTCAAACCTGCCAGTTTGGCTCATTGCATTCGGTTTATCAAATCATTTTTTCGATGGTCACACGAAGAAGGACATATTTCGAAAAACCCTGCTGCTAAAATAAAAGAGCCCAAATCCGGAAAACGAATCCCTAAGTTTTTGAACGAAATAGAAATTGAACATTTGCGTGAATCCTGCTACAGCCCTATGGAAAAAGCTTTGTTTGAATTCATGTTCTCCACCGGATGCCGAATAGGAGAAATTGTTTCCTTAGATAGAAACAGAATTAATTGGTCGAACCGTTCCGCTGTTATAAGAGGTAAAGGTGATAAGGAACGTGAAGTCTATTTTAATATCCGCAGTGAAATTTGGTTAAAACGATATCTGGGTAATCGTTTAGACCGGGATCATCACGGAACGCGATCCTCATCGAATGAGCATTGCCCAGATGCGTTACATTATTAAACGCATTTCCAATCGCGCCAGCATTAGCAAAGACATTCATCCACACCAACTTAGGCACAGCTATGCCACCCATCTAATGAATAATGGAGCTCCTCTGGATGTAATTCAAAACTTATTAGGTCATGAAAAAAGTGAAACCAACCGGATTTACGCCCAACTCAGCGGAAGCATCAGACAGGAATTATATAGGAAGTATTTTTAACATTAAAATAAGCAACGCGATTGCGTTGCTTTATTGCACTTTTGCTACCCTTTAGTTTAAGTACAATCCTTCACATTCTTGATTACCTATTAACCTTTATTTACCTGACAGTTGTCAATTTATGTTTTACACAAATCCTTTAATGTTTTATATGTTTGGGTGTGTCAGTATTTATAGGGGAAAGATGTAACTTTAAATCTGGGGTTAGTGATGCAAAAAAAACTTCGTCTAGTTTTTTAATACCTTTCTTTTTGAGCTGCTCCATTAGCCAAGATTCGTTCGTACCTAGTTCGGTTAGGGTATCGTGGTCAATTTTCCCTTCAATGATAACTGGGTATGGCACTGTATCCGTAGTATTTTCTATCCCCACATCTTCACGTAACACTTGTGATTTATTTGGTTTTTTATATACTGAAATCTTACCATTTGCTTCTATAATCCCTAACTTGACTACTGAAATATCAAAAACATCTTTTTCTCTCAGCATCTGTAAGATATTATCTAATGAATATCGGATTTTCCGCAAATTCTTAACCATTAAAACACCATCCATAATAACAATGGTTGGCTCGAAGGTGAGGGCTTTTCCAATTCTTCTTGATTTAAGGATAATAGTGGATATTAGTTTTTGAAGGAGGGCTAAACCAACAATTGCTGTAGCGGTATGAATATGTTCAATGGCTGGGTCCGCAATATCTGCCCCTACAACAGCTCCAAGAGTAATAATGATTAAAAAATCAAAAACAGGTAATTCCCCTATCGATCTTTTTCCCATATAAAGGGTAAAAAATAATAAAAGTGGGAGTATGGTTACGATCCTGCCATATACAATCATCGTGTCTTTTATAAAATGAATCTCTTCACCTCTTGCTTAAAACAGTTTAATTTAAATAGTCTGGATGGTTTTGTGGAGTTTCATGATGTATCTCCTCGAAAATATCTCCCTTCTCTGAAGGTGAGTGTTGCTGTTGGTCAACATTTTGAAGTAAAGGAGAATTCAAAGCTAAAAGTTTCTTGAATTCGCCGACAATTAAAGGTTTCGCATCTTCATTTAATTCATATCCCAGTAATCCATTGGGTTCAATTGTAGCAAATTTCACATCATCCAATTTGGTTATTCCTTGATTTCGCATCCTCATTTCTAATTGGTCAACGGTTAATCGTAACTTTTTTAAGTTCTGTATATTCAATGTTCTATTCTCAATAACGATTTTAGATTTTCCTGTAATAAATTTTTCCATAAAATTAAATTTTAGTTATAAATATTCCAGAATCACGATCGAAACTACAAAGATAGCTGCACCTATAATAGCCCTCATGATACTTTTTTCTACAATCGGTTGAACGATAATGGTGCCTATAGAAATCATAACAACTGTTTAAGCAAGGGTCATTTGGGAAGTAGATTTTCCTCCAGATATTCTTAACAAGAAAATACCAGCTAGGATTAATAAAAGTGATTTCCGAATAAAGGAAAAATCCATCGAATCAACCTTCTAAAAACAATTACATTTATGTTTCCTCACTTGGCATAATTTTATGTTTTTATTCAACTAAGGATTGGTTAGTTCAACAATAAAAAATGACCGCCGTAGCGATCATTGCCGGAAAGAATCTTTCACTCAAGCACCCGTTAGCCATCCATGAAGCGAAAAAATCATCGCTTCACCACAGAGAATGAAAAAATACTAAGATGTCTATAATGGTTCTTAATCCAGTCAACCAATCTATAGATCAATGAATTGCAGCTCTCTTTTTTTTACGAATTAGAAGGGCCTTCTTTGGTATTGTCTTTTTTTGTAATAAGAGAAGTTTATTTTCATGGTAGTTGAAGAACAGACTTTTACATAAAAACCTCTCTAACTTTATCCTTTGAAAATAAAGATTTATCATTGGTTCCTAAAGTAAACATAAGACCATCATAAAAAACTTCTGTCAAAGTTTCATTTTCACCTAATTCGAATACTGGTCTTAAAATAAATTCTTTCCCCATTATAAATTCCTCTTCTACCATTACATATTTAATTTCCTTAAATGAATTAGTAATATAAAGATTGCCTTCAAATAGCTTCCAGCCCACTTCATTTAATAGGCTATTTAATTCTTCACTTGAATTTATAACATCAATTCTATAATTTTCTCTTTTCTCATCATCATCTAAATCATTAATTTCTATTACTTTTGTTTGGATTACTCTTATTGGAAAAACATTATAACCTTTCCAAAATTCAAATAAGGTTTCTTTGTATTCACCATTAACTGCGTACATATACAATGGTTCTGGAATACATTTGCAGAAAGCAAATTCGAGGTTGTTATCTTCATAATCAGTTGGTGTATCAATCATAATCATTTATCATCACCTTCTAATATAATATCCTGTAAAACCTGTACTAACACTATTGCAATTGAACTATTCTGCATCGTTAGCACAATAAGAAAAGCGATACCCCTTATTGAAGCATCGCACCCATTAGTTTAATAATTTTCAAGTTCAACTTCTAAATCTTTTAAGATTACATCTATTTTAACCACTGCTGTATCATCATCAGTTGGAAAAATAGATGGTTTTATGCCATCATTTTTCATTCCAGTAAGCCATTTATCAACAAAATCATTCAAGTCAATCGGTTTAGCTTTACATTCTGACCATTCATTTTTAGCACAGGCTTCTGCAAATTCCTCTTTAGGAAAGAATGGAATAATTGTATTACCTTCCTCATCCTGTCCTGTTGCCCAACCATCATTGTACAAGCCCCAAACTTCTTCAAAATCTACAACCTTTTTTATGAAATACTCGTATCTAATATTTGGTGGTTGTTTCATTACTGCTTCCAACTCTTTTTTATTCATTAGCATTATTCCTTTTCCGATTATTAAAATATCATTTTCTGCTATTTTATCACCAGTTCTTGTTCAACTAAACTGCCATATAGTTTGAGTACATTCCTTCACAATCTCCATCTATTTTAACTAAATCTCCAATTATCTTTGGGGAAGATCCTCCACAATATGGCCCGATTGCGGAACACGGATAAATACAATTAGGGCTGAGTAAAGCGACCCAACGAAGAGACATCTTAAATATTCAACCACGGTTTATAATCTGAGCCAATTATCGATTTTACATGTTCTGGTTCTTTTAGACATTTAAAAAACACCCCTTTAGAAATACTATCCAAAGAGGTATTTCTTCGCAACTTTATTTCAAAGCCACACTTATCCTTAACATTGAGATATTTTTCATAAAAAATAAAAACCCCTTCAGATTTTGTTATCTAAAGGGGTAGAACATCGCATCTTTTTTTAAACGTTGCGACTTTATTTCAAATCTACAACTTTTTTACCAATCATATTCTTATAGTCCACACTTTAATTGTGCGCCACAGTTTGTACATGTATTGCAGCCGCCAATATCTTTTACTTCTCCTTTTCGACAAACAGGACAAGTATTGCCAACCTCAGAACCAATTGTTACATTCGTTGAGCGAAGTTCGTTAATCGTATCAACTAATACAACTTTTTTCTTATCTGCAGGTTTTTCCTCTGTTTGAACTTCTTCTTCATCCAGCTGATTTTCTTCAGCTTTCAGCGTTAATACTTGGCTATCACGGCTACCATCTACATATACTGTACCGCCTTTTGCACCGCCTTTGTATAAGCGCTCATATACTTTTTGTACTTGATCCACTGTATAACCTTTTGGCGCATTCACCGTTTTACTAATTGAGCTGTCAATCCAGCGTTGAATAATACATTGAACATCAGCATGTGCTTCCGGCGTTAGTTCCATCGCTGAAATAAACCATTTTGGAAGCTCGTTTGCATCCGCTTCTGGATGACGATCTAAATATTCTTGAACGATATCCGCTTTTACTTCAATAAACTTCCCTAAACGTCCGCTTCGGAAATAAGTAAATGAGAAGTATGGTTCAAGACCTGTTGATACTCCGACCATTGTTCCTGTACTACCCGTAGGAGCAACTGTCAATAGATGCGAATTACGAATACCTGATTCAATAATGCTTTCGCGAATATCTTCTGGCATCTTCTTCATGAATCCTGTTTGAGTGAATCGCTTACGTAATTCCATCGTTTCCTCTTCTGTTTCACCAACAAGGAATGGGAAGCTTCCTTTTTCTTTAGCAAGCTCTACAGAAGCACGGTAAGCAGTCGTTGCAATTGTTTCAAACACTTTATCAACTAATACATTACCTTCTTCAGAACCGTACTCTGTTTCACAATAAATAAGTAAGTCATGAAGTCCCATAACACCTAAGCCAACACGTCTTTCACCAAGTGCTTGCTTTTTATTTTCATCAAGGAAATAAGGTGTAGCATTAATAACGTTATCTTGCATTCTAACGCCGACTTCAACCGTACGTTTCAGCTTTTCAAAATTCACTGTTTTTGTATCTTTATCTGCCATTTCAGCAAGGTTAACCGCTGCTAAGTTACAAACGGAGAATGGCGCTAGTGGTTGTTCCAATTTTGTTATCCTAAAGGCTTTTTATCCCCTAGTTCTTACAGTTGAATTTCTGTAAGTTCAGCATACATTTTCATTACACACTTTAAGTTTTATTCAGTGTGTAATGTTGCGGTCTCGTGCCCGGGTTATAGTCTACTTTTGTAGGATCACCGGGTATGCGTTGCCCCTGACTAAAGCTTTACCTTCAGCCTTCGGTTCGGATTAGCAGATAATTAACGAAATCTTGCAATGTAAATATATATAAACTTTAGAAATTCTTCTTCAGTTCTTGTGCCTTTGAGTTGATTACAATCATGACAGCTTATACAAACATTCTGTATACAGTGCTCACCGTCTCTACTAAGAGGTGTTTTATGTTCAAAGATAATTTCCTCTTTTTCAAGCGGAATTCTACAGTAGTTGCAATAAGGAGTCTTCTCATAGAGTCGTTCTAAATCAACCTCCGATATAGGTTCAGAGTTTCTTATAACATCTCCAGCTTTTCCATTTCTTCTGCTAGATCCGTTATTGAATGATTTTGCTCGATTCCTCCAAAAGTTATTTTTCCCCCAAACCTTCACTCTTTGAGATATACACTCTTTACAATCATGTCTGTAGCCGTCTTTGCTATCTGTTCTCTTTCCGAAACAACTCAAATCTTTTACTTGATTGCACTTTTTACATTGCTTTTTCATTTTTATCACCCAGTAAAATTTTAGCATAATTTTACTAGGAATTCGTTAATTACCATATCTCAGCCTTCCCGCTTTATCCCGCAATTTTTAACGTGAGGCGAAGTCCACCACACGGGTTCGTAGCAACAACTTGCTGTCCATACGCTTTAGCATTCGTCATTTCATTCGCATTATCAATAAAGAAAATCCCTGGTTCTGCTGAATATGTTGCGCAGATATTAATTAAGTTCCAAAGCTCTTTAGCGCGAATTTTACGATATACACGCACTTTATGGCCTAACTTTTGCCACTCGCGTACATCGCCGACATTATGCCATTCTGCGTTGTAGTGAGCCATTTCATCCGCATCGTAGCTTTCCACATCTGGGAAGCGAAGATCGTAGAAATCATCGTTTTCAACAGCTTCCATAAATTCCTTCGTTAAACAAACGGAAATATTAGCCCCTGTTAAGAATTCAGAATTATGAACGCTGTAATTGCCGCCTGTGCGCAATTTCGTTTCTGCTTCTTTAATGATTTTCTCGTTAAAACCGCCTAAGCCAGGAATTTGTTTATAATTCACAATTCCTTGGTACATCGCTTCTTCTTGTTCTGTTAGCGGTGTAAATTTCAATTTATCTAACGCATATTTTTTAATTGTTTCGTCCTTTGTGTTTTCCACCAAATAACGAAGAATGCGTGGGTTTTGCATTTTTGAAATAATGAATTCAATGATATCTGGATGCCAGTCCGAAAGCATGATCATCTGTGCACCACGGCGACTACCGCCTTGCTCCACAAGATGCGTCAACTTCGCAATGTCATCTAACCATGATACAGAACCTGATGATTTCCCGTTTACACCTTTTGCAAGCGTATTTCGTGGACGAAGTGTAGAACCATTTGTTCCAACACCGCCGCCGCGGCTCATGATTTCCATCACTTGCTTACGATGCTCAGAAATTCCTTCACGAGAATCCGGTACAAATGGCATTACGTAACAGTTAAAGTATGTGACATCTGTATCCGCTCCCGCTCCATATAATACACGTCCTGCAGGAACAAAATTTAACTCTTTCAATTCACGATAAAATTTCTCAAACCACTCTTGTCTCTTTTCCTCTGTTTCTTCAACAGAAGCTAAGCCTGTAGCATTACGCTTCGCAATTTGCTCATAGAAAATTTCAAGTGGTTTCTCAATGACATCTAACGGTCGGTTAACGATGCCTGTTTCCACTTCCTCTGGTTTATCTAACACACCGCGGAATTCTTCTTCCACTAACACTCGGGCCTTTTTCGCCTCCCAGTCAATGCTTACGATAAATCCTAAGCCTCGTGCAGGGAATTTAGGATCTTCTTTAATCGTTAACACAACGAAATCGCCCTCAGTTAATGTCACTTTCTCTGTGTCCTTAAATGAGTAGCGATCAATCATCACAAGGCGTGAAACCCCTTTATGTGTCATCTTCATATCAGGTGTAATCGGGTGAACGGGAGCAAATAAAGAAATATCCTTATTCAACCTTTCGACATTAACCTTTGAAGTGGAATTTAAAACAACCGACATATTGTCCTCTCCTTATTATTACAAATTCTTAAACCTCTTCTTGCTGTAGAAATGTGTATGTAGCCCATACATCGCCGTTTCATTAAGCAGTAATATAAATCTATCATACGCATTCTTTTTAATCAACATATAGTATACACTTAATTATTTTCTATACTATATGTTGTGTCCCCTTCTGATTTTTTTATTTTTGTCAAACGTCAAAAGGCTTAATTTGTGTAGAAAAAAGGAGAATAGGATTGATTTTTAATTATTTTTGGAGATATTTCGATAAATTTCAAACTTGCAATTTCATTATGTATTTCCAACCTAGGTCTCTCAAGGAAAGTAGAAACTCCTGTTCGTTCCACTAAAAAAATAAAAATATTTTTTTCTCTTGATTTCTTAATCTTTTTGTATGCAAGACGCCTTTGTTCTTTGTTAAAATTTATTTTGATTATTAACTGGTGCAACTATATAATAAGAGATGTCTGTATGTTGCTTAGGTAGAAAGGAGTTTTACGTTTGGATTTTTTATATTCACTGCTCATCTTCATTGTAATTGTTGTTGCTTATTCCCTAATTACATGGTTTCGCCAAAAACGGGCTGTTACAGCTCTTACACAAGAAGAATTTATTGCAGGATATCGTAAAGTACAGCTAATTGATGTACGCGAGCCAAATGACTTTGAAAATGGTCATATTTTAGGAGCAAGAAATATCCCGCTAACTCAACTAAAAACGCGCCTTGTAGAAATTAGACCGGACAAGCCTGTATATTTATATGCACAAAGCGAAATTGTAAGCGGTCGAGCAGCTCTTTTACTAAAGAAAAAAGGGTATAAAGAACTGTTTCATTTAAAAGGCGGGTTCAGAATGTGGACCGGTAAAATTAAAAAGAAAAGCTAAGAAACTTATTCTGCATAAAATGCATAAAAAGAATCCCTACTTTATATAAAAGCAGGGATTTTTTCATGATTATTTTTGATAACGTAACACAGGTTTTCGAGCAGCAAGTGTTTCATCTAAACGTTTAACTACCGTTGTGTGCGGTGCTTCTTGCACGATTTCTGGTGATTCCTCTGCTTCTTTCGCAATTTGAATCATCGCATCAATAAAAGCATCCAGCGTTTCCTTTGATTCCGTTTCTGTTGGCTCGATCATCATTCCTTCTTCCACATTTAATGGGAAGTAAATAGTTGGCGGATGGTAGCCGAAATCAAGCAGCCTTTTCGCGATATCCAGCGTACGTACACCTAGTTTCTTTTGACGACGACCGCTGAGCACGAACTCATGCTTACAATGACGATCGTAAGGAAGGTCATAGAAAGGAGCTAGGCGACGCATCATATAATTCGCATTAATAACGGCATTTTCCGTAACCGCTTTAAGACCATCTGGCCCCATTGAGCGGATATACGTATACGCACGGACATTAATACCGAAGTTTCCATAGTACGGTTTTACACGACCGATAGATTGTGGTCGGTCATAATCTAATACATATTGATCCCCTTGTTTTGTAACAATCGGCTTAGGTAAAAACGGAATTAAATCCTCTTTTACACCAACTGGACCTGAGCCAGGGCCACCGCCTCCATGCGGACCTGTAAATGTTTTATGAAGATTTAAATGAACCACATCGAAGCCCATGTCTCCTGGACGAGCTTTCGATAACACAGCATTTAAGTTCGCTCCATCATAATACAATTTACCACCAGCATCATGCACAATTTTCGCAATGTCTAAAATGCTTTCCTCAAATAATCCAAGTGTATTCGGATTCGTCAGCATTAATGCAGCTGTATCAGCACCTACTACACGCTTTAAATCTTCTAAATCAACTAAGCCGTTTTCATCGGATTTCACCGTAACCGTTTCAAGACCTGCAACCGTTGCAGAAGCTGGGTTTGTACCATGAGCTGAGTCTGGTACGATAACTTTTGTACGACCTGTATCTCCATTTGCTTCATGGTAAGCACGAATCATCATTAATCCCGTCCATTCACCATGCGCTCCAGCTGCTGGCTGTAACGTGACTTGATCCATTCCAGTAATTTCAATTAAATGCTCTTGCAAGTCATACATCAACTCTAGAGCCCCTTGAACCGTTTTCGCTTCTTGGTACGGATGAATATGAGCAAATCCATTTAAACGAGCAACATTTTCATTAATTTTTGGATTATATTTCATCGTACAAGAACCTAGTGGATAAAACCCTGAATCTACACCATGATTTCGCTTAGAAAGAGCCGTATAATGACGCATAATATCAAGTTCTGATACTTCAGGCAATTCCGCTTCTTCAGTCCGAATATATTCCGCAGGTAAAATATCATCTAATGAAACTTCTGTTACATCCATCTCTGGTAAACTATAACCAATACGACCTGGTGTACTGATTTCAAAAATTAACGATTGGTCTTGATTATTCATGATGATCCCCCAATTCATTAGCAAATGCATCAATTTCTTCTTTCGTTCTAAGCTCTGTTACAGCAACAAGCATATGATTCTGTAATTCTGGATAGCTGCTTCCTAAGTCATAACCGCCGATCATTCCCTTTTCAAACAATCGATTGTTCGTTTCTTGATAAGAAGCAGGCAGCTTCACCACAAACTCATTAAATGAAGGACCATCAAAGACCACTTCAAGCCCTTGTTGCTTTAGTACTTGTTTCGCATAATGAGCTTTTTGAATATTTTGAACGGCCATTTCTTTTACACCTTTTTTGCCGAGAGCAGTCATGGCAACAGACGCTGCCAATGCATTTAAGGCTTGGTTAGAACAAATATTAGACGTTGCTTTATCACGACGAATATGCTGTTCACGCGCTTGAAGTGTTAATACAAATCCGCGCTTACCATTCTCATCAACCGTTTGACCGACAAGTCGACCTGGCACTTTACGAACAAGCTTATTTGTAACAGCAAAATACCCGCAATGAGGTCCACCGAACGAAGATGGAATACCAAATGGCTGCGCATCTCCTGTCACAATATCAGCCCCTAATTGACCTGGAGGAGTTAACGCCCCTAACGCAAGCGGATTGCTTGATACAATGAACAGCGATTTTACACTATGAACGATTTCTTCTATTTCTTTTAATGGTTCAATTCGACCGAAAAAGTTTGGATATTGAACAATCACACCAGCAACTTCATCAGTTATCAATTCCTTAAGCGCCGCTACATCTGTTACACCGTCTTTGTAAGGAATTTCGATTACTTCAACATGTTGTCCTTTTGCATATGTTTTTACCACATCTCTTGCTTCTGGATGAACAGTTGTTGAAAGGAGGATTTTTTTACGACGTGTTTGACCTGCGCTTAACATCGCTGCTTCAGCCAAAGCTGTCCCGCCATCATACATCGAAGAATTGGCTACATCCATACCTGTTAACTCACTAATCATCGTTTGAAATTCAAAGATTGCTTGCAGCTCTCCTTGTGAAATTTCAGGCTGATATGGAGTATATGCTGTATAAAATTCTGAACGAGCAATCACGTGATCGACAATAATTGGGGCATAATGATCATACACACCCGCTCCTAGAAACGAACTATAGCTTTTTAAATCTGCATTTCGACCTGCTAGTTTCGTTAATTCCTTTAATAAAGCAGATTCTGATTTTGCTTGTTTAATGTTATATTCGCCTTGAAAACGAACGCTTTCCGGAATATCACTAAAAAGTTCATCAACTTTAGAAACCCCGATTGCTGATAGCATTTCTTTTTGATCTTGTTCTGTCATCGGTAAATAGCGATGTTTCATTTAAATAACCTTCCCCTCTAGTTTCGTGGTCGTTTATAAAATGGTGTTGCCGTTGTAACAGCTTTTAAGCGTTTCGAACGAATCTCTACTTCGACTTCAGTGCCTAGAGTAGTGAATGCTTGCTCGAGCAGTGCCAACCCAACATTTTTCTTCAAAGTTGGTGATTGCGTTCCCGTCGTAACTTCTCCAATTAACTTCTCGCCGCTGTAGACTTTATAGCCATGACGCGGAATACCGCGATCAATCATTTCTAACCCAACTAGCTTGCGTGGAGCACCATTTTCTTTTTGTGAGGCAAGTACTTCTTTCCCTAAAAAGTCTGTGCTCTTTTCCGTTTTAACCGCAAATCCAATGCCGGCTTCAATCGGTGTAATATCAGCGGAAAGTTCTTGACCATACAATGGCAATTTCGCTTCAAATCGAAGTGTGTCGCGCGCACCTAATCCGATTGGTAAAATCCCTTCTTCTTGACCAGCCTCTAACAATTGGCGCCATAGTTGCGGCCCCTCTTCAGAACGGCAATAGATTTCAAACCCATCCTCCCCTGTATAACCAGTACGGGAAACTAGTGCTTGAACACCATTAATATTCACACCATCCTTGAATTTGAAAAAGCCAATTTCACTCAAGTCTGAATCTTTTGTCAACTTTTGAAGTACCGTTTCTGCAAGAGGCCCTTGCAAAGCAAGTTGTGCATATTCACTAGAAACATTAACAAGCTCTACATCTTCAATAAGGTGCGATTGTAACCATTCAAAATCTTTATCGATATTTGCAGCATTCACACAAAGCAAATAGTCCTGTTCTGCTCTTTTATAAACAATTAAATCATCTACTGTGCCGCCATTTTCATAGCACATCGCTGTATAAAGTGCTCCACCTGCTTGCAGCTTGGATAAATCATTCGTAAGCATTTTTTGTAAGAAAGCAAGACTTTGATTTCCTTTAACTTCAAACTCACCCATATGCGAAACATCAAACAACCCCACTTTTGTGCGAACTGCTTCATGCTCCTCTTTAATTCCTGAGAATTGTACAGGCAGTTCCCAGCCCCCAAAATCAATCGTCTTGGCACCACTCTCACGATATACTTCAAATAATGGTGTTCTTTTTAAATTCGTCAATGAATTCCCTCCTTCAATAAACTTATTAACGCGAAGACATTCCTCAAAAAAGGCATAAAAAAGGACAGAGAAAGCCTATCATAGCTTTTCTCTGTCCTGAAACCTGAAAGTTTACCTTATACAAGGCTTTCCCCTTTGGTGGTCACCTATCGTGACACTCTCCAGAGTTGCGTCCAGCAAGAGTTCTTTTGCCTGAGAGATTCACAGCTTCGTTTGCTCCTTCGGCGCTACATGACGTAGTCTCTCCCCTTGCCTTCATTCGCTTATAAAATTGTCACGTACTGCTCATACTATGAAAAACAAATTATGCTTTTCTTTAAGATACTCTCATCCTACCTTAAGCGGGATATAACTGCAATCATTTTTTATAAAATAAATTCTAAAAACTGATCATTTCCGAGTATTTCACAATAAAACATTCGTGTTTAGGACAATTCGAAAGGGGTTGGAGCGTGTGAAAATTGAAATTACCTCTGATTTAGAATGGAGTGATAATTTTTTAACGAAAATTAATGAGGATGGGCCCTGGGCAAACTGGGAGCTGTATAAATTAGCAATAGAAGTCACTAAAGACCTTGTTATTTCTAATTTTGAAGGGTTACAGGCACCTAAATATTTGCCTTATTTAAAGCCGTTGCCTCATCAGCTTGAAGCAGCTAGACAAGTAGTGGAAGAAATGAATGGAAAAGCCATTTTAGCAGATGAAGTAGGACTTGGAAAAACGATTGAAGCCGGTTTAATTTTAAAAGAATATATGATTCGCGGCCTTGTCAAAAAAGTATTAATTCTTGTACCCGCTTCCCTCGTCACTCAATGGGCGTTTGAATTAAATACAAAGTTTCATATACCAGCGGTTACACAAAGAAAAAGCTATGTATGGGACTCTTGCGATGTAGTGGTGTCCTCGATTGATACCGCTAAAAGGAAGCCGCATAGTGAGATGATTTTGAATCAAGATTATGATTTTGTCATTATTGATGAAGCACATAAACTTAAAAATAATAAAACAAAAAATTACGAGTTTGTCCAAAATCTCAAAAAGAAGTTTTGCTTATTACTAACAGCAACACCTATTCAAAATAAGGTGGAAGAAATCTTTCATCTCGTTTCTCTATTAAAACCGGGACATTTAGGAAATGCCAAATTATTTGCCGAAAAATATAAAGGAAAAGGACGTACTATCCAAGAAGATCAGCATCTAAAAGAACTCGTCAACACGGTGATGATTCGCAACCGCCGGGCAGACACGAAAATCGAATGGACGAAACGCCAAGTTGAAACGATTATTATTGATTTTTCTAAAACAGAACAAGCTCTATATGATGCAGTTTCGCAGTTTAAAGTCCAGTTAGATGGAGTGGGACATTCCTCTTTTTCAACGCTCACACTCCAAAGAGAAGCATGCAGTAGTCGCGAAGCTGTATATTATACATTAAAAAATATGAAAGCGAAGTATGAAAATCCATCCGCAGCCTTTACAACGATGATTGACAACATCTTACAAAAAGTGAACGAGACAGAACAGAATTCCAAAGCTGAAAAAGCGCTGGAGTTAATTAAAAAAATCGATGATAAAGTCATTATTTTTACGGAATATCGTGCCACACAGCTCTACTTACAATGGTATTTGCAACAAAATGGTATTTCTTCTGTGCCATTTCGCGGCGGCTTTAAACGCGGTAAAAAGGATTGGATGCGTGAGCTGTTTCAAAAACAAACGCAAGTCTTAATCGCAACAGAGGCTGGAGGAGAAGGCATCAACCTTCAGTTTTGTAATCATTTAATTAATTTTGACTTGCCGTGGAATCCAATGAGATTAGAGCAGCGGATCGGACGTATCCATCGACTTGGACAAGAAAAGGATGTTATGATTTATAATTTTGCAACCCGAAATACTGTGGAGGAACATATCCTCAAACTCTTATATGAAAAAATTCATTTATTCGAAAAAGTAATTGGTGAACTAGATGATATTTTAACAAAACTAGATATTCACAATATCGAAGAGTATTTAATTGATGTCGTTGGTGAGTCCAAATCAGAAGGAGAAATGAAAATTAAAATGGACAATTTATCTTCCCTCATTCAATTTGCTCAACAAATGAAAGATGGTGACGTTCATGCAGCAGCAGGACATTCATAAATTTTTACTCACATACTTTGAAGCGAATCATTGTGAAATACTTGAAAATCATAATACTTATTTAACCGTTCAATTAACAATTGAAATGGATAAAGAGTTAATGAACCGCCCTTTTTATTGGCACTACCTTGAAAAAACAGGCGGCATCCCTAATCCTTCACAATTAACATTTATAACAGACAGCCAAAACGTACCAGAAAATATAAAAGGAGAACATATTTATTTTGGTTCACCACGTCTTCATCAAATTATTGAATCAACCAAAAAACTAGCTAGCTACATTCGCTTATATGAAGATAAGCAAACAAACGGCCAGCAAGTTTCTCTATTTCCTTGGTTAAATCTGAATGTAAAAGTCTCTTATCAATGTGATCGCAAAAAGGATATTTTCCAATCCGTCGGGCTTAATCTTATTACCGGGGAAATCGTAAATGAATTTCATAATCACATTTTTTCTATTAAATTAACACCTAAAATTCCTGATTATTCTTTCACACTCTCTCCGCTCATTATTCCTAAAAGCGGATTAACCAGATTGGATCGTTATATTCGCCAAAACTTTGAGCAGGATGATCATACTTGGGCAGAGCAAGCGGTGCAGCGTTGGAATAATGACCTCCGTTTATTGGAACATTTTTACAACGAAAGTGAAGAAAAAAGCGAAAGCTACTATACAGAAAAAGAAGCGTTAAAAGCTCAATACGAACCGAAAATACACATTTCAATCGTGAATGGAGGGTTATTTTATTTATCTGATTATAAAACATCATAAGTTGAGCCTTCCTAGAAAAGCAACTTCCTCTCTGCCTTGAATATTTATTGATCTATAACGGAAGAAAACAGATGCCCAATTAGGACATCTGTTTTCCTTTTTTCATTTTCTTAAAAAACATCGATAACGCAAATGGAACAATGCCAAACCAAGTAGAGACAGAAGAAGTACGCTCTCCCTTCCTTTGTTGACGATTTTCCTTACGTTCTGTTTTTGTTAAATTAAAATATTGAACCAATTGTTGTGTCAAGTATTTAATATAAGCATTTGTTGACATAAGCATCACCTGCTCATAAGCATACCCATTTCTTCTTGGCTTTATACGACATTTAACAGACGTCCTACTGTATCCTTGCTCCAATCTGCTTCGTTATGTTAGCAATCGATTTCCAGCTTCTTGGCCCGTATACTTACCTTTGTTTAGCAAACTGTTTACCGCCCCTTATTTTCCCATCCCCATAAACCCTGTTAAATATATTGTATTCATCCCTTAAAATACCTATTAACTATTTTTCCACCCATTCTGTTACCTTTCCTACATTCTTATCATAATAAATTAATACCACTCCCTTCCTGTTATTGACTGTAGATCCGTATAAATAAACTGAAGCAACTTCCTCATTTTGATTTACCACTTCATAATACACATCACCATTTGGATACAGAAGGGTCCCCGACTCAATTATGACTTCTTCTAATTCGCCCCATTCCCTTTCCAAATCACGAACAGCTAAGCGCAATAAATGATCAGACATTAGGGTTTCTTCCACTTCTTTATAAAACCGTTTATCCAGAACAAATTGCTCCATCATGTACCCTGCCAACAAAATGAAAGAGGTCGAAACAACAAGTACAATTGGCGACGCAAAACCTTTTTCATTCTTCATTTGCGTTAAACTCTTTCTTAAAATATGGATGAAATGTGCGACTATATTGCTTTCCACTATAATCTGTAACTTGTACACTAATTTGGTTTCCCTTCTGGTTTACTTGAAAGTCAGCGACATTTTGCAATAAAATTTCATGTCCTAAACCCTCTACTTGTCGCCGTACGATATTTTGATACAATTCAACCGAAGCTACACTTCCATTCGTGAGCAAATACAGTTTATTATTCTTTACTGTTTGATTCTTCGATTCCCGCAATTCTTTTTGCAACTGTATCGAAAAAACTTCCCATTCCTTATGGTAGAGCTGCTTGTTCGTTATACCATTGGGATACATAACTAAAAAGATTTGTAAAACAAAAAGAGAAATCATCATGAATACGACGAGTGACATAAGCATTTCAACCATCGTAAATCCATTACTTTTTTGTAGCATCACACACCTCTTCTCTCTTACCAAAGGCGTTTTGATACTGGATGCACCCTTCCACCATTTCGGGAAAGCCGTTTGGTACTCCCCAGTTCAAAGTAAACAGATGATTTTGGCGCTTGATTTCTGTGGACACAGCCTCAATCTCTCCATCAGCAAATGCAGTTAACTTTTCATATAATAGATAATGCGCTTCTGTCCTTAACAACATGTTTTTCTTATTAAGCTTTAATTGATCGAATATAGGAAATAACGCAAATACAATAAATAAACACATGGATAACGCTGCTAGCATATCTAAATAAATATACCCGTCACACTTTTTCAAATTTAAATCTCCCTTTACCAATATACACTGTCAATTTATATGTCTCGTGCTTCGATTGAACATGCATAATTCCTGATGTGATGGCTGTACCGACACTATTAAAGGTAATTCTTTCTCCTAATGTCCGATTCTTAAATGTAATATGGGCAGGAAGTGTTCTTTGCAGCGTATAATCGCCTGATGACGAAGACACTTTATAATTATCACTATACATATAAACAGTCGTCTGCTGCTCATGGCTTATAGCATATTGCTGAGCGTAAAAAAGATCGTCTCCAAATTGCTTGACAAACTGTTTTATTTCCATCCTTTCTATATATGGCGGATATAGATTGATGCTTAATGAAACAATTAAAAGAAAAATGGACAAAACCATCAAAATCTCAGTTAACGTATACCCTCCACTATTATTCTTTAGCATCAGCTGTTACCTTTCCATCGCTATCAATGCTAACTGCTCCTCCATTTGGACATGTAGTCTGTATTAAATAACCTTCCGTTTTCAGTTCCGCTACATCAGCTGGCCATTTATTATGATCAATTTCATAAGCTTGTACTTGAGACTGTACCATTTTCACAAATGCTTACTTTAACAAGCGAACTAATGTTTTTAATGCTTGTAAAATAGGCTCTGTTAAACAATAATAATGTTGATATTTAAGACATAAAAAATAGACCATCATTTCGATGGTCTTCTTCAACTAAAGCACTCCGTTAGTTTAAGTACAATTCTTCACAATCACTTCTTAAGTGTAACTAGGAAAAGGCGAAGTCTTATTTACAATAGTGAAAGAGTTTAAGCATTTTCTTTTACCTTTCGGTGAATAATTTTTTCAAAAAGATATTGAAATCCATACAGTAAAAATGCCTTATAAAAGAAATAAAGGAAAAATTGAAAGTTGTTAAATCGAACCAATGTATAATACCTAAATTTCCTTGCTAAATATGTGAATGGATATGCAAAAATAGCATGTGTAATTCCGTTAAGTAAAATAAACCATTTAAAATTTCCGTAAGTCCACTTCAGAAACCACATGGACATTGGTAAAAACGGACCAATTTCGAAGGGTAACTCCCCAAAACGGAAGGATTTAGGTTTATTATAGAAAACCCACCACCTTTGTTTTTTTCCAATTCGTGCATGAAGAAATTCTACTAGAAAAATAAGGATGGATGCGGGAAGAAATTTTTTTATGTTGCGTAACCCTAATAGGGGTAGTGTTAACCATGATAGTAAAACCATAGCAACATTAACTAATCTTTGAATGTTTACTGTCATAGCTTAATCGTCCCTTTCTCAAACCCTAACTCCCCTTTCTTTGTTAAAATATCCAATAAATCATATTTGTATGTATAGGTATTCTTCAACAAAATGCATCGTTAGTGGAACAAGAAAAGCCTTACTTCTTCTTGAAGTAAACTGCTCCGTTAGTACAATAAGTGAAGACTACTCATATTGAATAATCGCACTCCGTTAGTTGAACAAGTAACTTTTCTTATAGTACATTTGGTATTCAACTGAATAAATTTGTTTCAGGGATTAACAATAACCATAGTGTTATCAATTAACACTATACTTCAATGTGGAGGGATATACTTTGAATATTCTCTTTAGCTTATTCTCAACCATAATTATAATGGCTACTAGATTAGCGTTCTTAATTAGTAATTTAAATGCTAAATTAACATCTTTGTTAAGAATGCCGTCTTTAACTAAGCATTGAGTATTTCATAATTGTTGTCGTCTAATTCGCATTGTTGTAAGAAAAAGGTGAGCATAGTTTTTGCTTGCCTTTTTTAGTGATTTAATCCTTTCTAGGGATCTTTTTCCTCTTTCAAAGTTCAATAAAAAACTCATATCCCTGGATAAATTGTTGAATAATATCCGAGAGGTGACAAGATGGAAAAAGAAAAATTAAAACTCACATCTTCCGAAATAGGAAGTTTGTGGGGAGAGTATATAAATGGAACAGCCGTTGATATTGTAAATAGATATATGGTTTCTATTATTGAGGATGAGCAAATTAAAGCTATTTTTGAGGATGCTATCAAGACATTCGAAAAGCAAAAACAACAAATCGTTACCTTTATAAAAAATGAGGGGTTTCCAGTTCCAATTGGATTTACTGAATCTGACCTCTTTAAAGGGAAACCGAGATTGTTCACGGATATATTTTGTCTGAATTATTTACATATCATGACATTACATGGTTTGCTAGGACACTCCACTTCATTGGGCGTTTCTGTAAGAGAGGACTTACGGTATTTTTTCGACTCCTGTGATAATGATGGGAAAAGGATGTATCACCAAACAATTGATTTATTGCTTGAGAAAGGAAGTTTTCAGAGAGACCCTTTATTTTATCCGGCTAAAAACCCTGAATATGTTTCTAGCCAAGATTTCATAGATGGATTTTTCGGAAAGGGTAGGATGTTAGCATCGACAGAAATCGTAAGTATTTCTTTTAACCTAAAAAAAAGTATTATGGCAAAAACTCTTTCAATCGCATTCAGTCAAATCACACAAACAAAAGAAGTAAGAAAATTTTTAGAGGATGCCGAAAAAGCGGCTGATAAACAAATAAAAGCTTTTTCGAAAATTATGCAAACGGATAATTTACCAGTTCCTAAGTCGTGGGAGACTGAAGTTACAACTTCAACAGATACTCCTTTTTCCGATAAGTTAATCATGTATCATACTGGTTTTTTGTTCCAAATTGCACAGGCTTATCATGGGGCAGGTCTAGCATCAGCCATGCGAACAGACCTTGTAACCACTTACGAAAGCACCATTCTACAAAATCTTATGGTTACTAAAAAGTGGTTTAATATTATGGCGCAAAATAATTGGTTAGAGCAACCACCTCTTGCTCCTAATAGAAAAGAAATTGCAAAAGAAAAGTAATAGAAATAATTGTTAGGGTATATATAAATGAATAAGAATGCATTTGAAAAATTAATGTGGAGTATTGCACTTCCAGGATTTGGTCAGTATTTAAACGGAAAATATTTTAAAGGCACAGTTTTATTGATTCTTGAATTTCTGATAAATGTACAAGCCAATTTGAATCAGGTTATACTCCTAAGTTTTCATGGAGAAATTAGTGATGCAATAAAATATGTGGATTATCAGTGGCTGATGTTTTACCCTTGTTTATATTTTTTTGCGATGTGGGATGCGGTAAAAGATGCAGGCGGAGGGAAAGATGCTTGTTCTTTTCTTCCGTATGTATTCAGTGCGTTTTTTGTAACCATTGGATTGATTTTTTCCTCAAACTTAACAATATTTGGAGTGTTATTCGGTCCTGTCTGGCTCCCAATATTGTTCGTTTTTCCTGGAGTAATAATCGGAAGTTTGATTAGAAAAATCATAAATAACATTTATTAAAGCCCTCCTCTATTTGCTATCAAAAGTGGATGGTTTTTTACGTTGAATAAGCGTGGTTTATTAAACTAAACTGCCACGTTAGCACAATAAGAAAAAGGATTGCCTAAACAACCCTCAATACTCAACTCTTGCACTTGTTAGTGCAAGAAAAATATTAACTCATA
>NZ_JBALMU010000148.1:0-909 GCF_036962285.1 Bacillus sp. JJ634 | reverse complement strand
TCGAATTCACAAATGCTTCACATCCTTTTGTCTGAACCGTCGATTGATGCTTTGTAATATTCGGTATCGTAATGATTAACAAAACGGAAATAATGAGCAAGACAATGAGCATCTCGATGAGAGTAAATCCTTTTTCATTGCGTAATCTTTTCAACAAAAGCTCCTCCTTATAAGCCATTAAGTAATGAAAACATTGGCAATAATACAGCTAAATAAATAGAGACAATAAGCAGGCCGATGAATGAAAACAACATAGGCTGAATAATACGCATAATCATACTCGTTTTCTCTTCAATTCTTTCTAACAATAAGCGACTATAGTGAAATAATTCCTCATCAAGTCTTCCATACTTTTGACCGTTTGTTATCACAATATAAAGGTTCTTTTCAAAATAAGAAAGCTTCTGAACAATCGCCTCAAACTGCTTTCCTTCTAATAACTCTCGCTGCATTTGGGCACATAGCTTTTGATAAAAAGGCCGCTGCCTGTTTTGCGCCAATAGCTGTATGCTCTCATTAATAGAAAGACCACCGGACAATAAGCCGCTAAACTGACTTGCAAAAAAATGGGTTTCGTATAAGCGAATAAGCATCCCAATAACCGGGATATGCAATATAAGCTTTCTTTGAGTAAGGGGGCATAATTGGTTAAACCAATATCGTTTGAGCAGATAAATGAGGATACACAATAAAAGTAAAATGATAGGGATTTTCGGGAGAATAGCCGAGGTAGCTAATATACTGTTCATAAATATATTGTGTTCAATATGCATCGAAGCAAAAAGCGTTACAAATTTCGGTAAAAGTACACGTTGCAAAATAAAAAACACATTACCAATAAAAAAGAGTAGAAAAATTGGGTAAATGATTAGCTTCTTTATTTTGTCCAAGTCTTCCGCTCTCTTCGTC